>JBBIVP010000239.1:0-2112 GCA_037439705.1 bacterium | reverse complement strand
TGTAATAGTTGGACCACTCGCTACAAACTGCCATATTTTATACAATCTAAAAACAAAAGATGCAGTGGTGTTTGACCCCGGAGGAGATGTTGACGAAATTTATCTGGAAATCGGAAGATTGAATTTAACAACAAAAATGATTCTTCTAACCCATGCACATGTTGACCATGTAGCGGGTGCAAAAGAATTAAAAGACCTTCTGAAGTGTCCGATAGGAATGCATCCTGCTGAAAAACTCCTTCTCAAAACCGCTCCAATTCAGGCTCCCCTTTTCGGACTACCTCCCTTTCGGACTCCTAAAATTGATTTCTATGTAGAAGACAGGCAAGAAATAGAAGCAGGAAGCATAAAACTTAAAGCGATTCACATCCCGGGACATTCTCCCGGGGGACTCTGCTTTTATTCTCCTCCCATCCTTATCTCGGGAGATGTTTTATTTCAGGGCTCCATAGGAAGAACAGACCTTCCGGGAGGTGATTATGAAAGTTTGATAAATGGAGTAAAAGAGAAAATATTTACTCTTCCAGATGAAACCATTGTTTACCCGGGTCACGGTCCTTCAACTACAATAAAGGAAGAAAAACTCTATAATCCATTTTTCACCGAATGAAAAATTTGCAAGTTAAAAATTCTTGACAGTTAAAAAATTTGTATTATATTTAAATTCAGAAATAAAACAAAAAGGAGGTTGCCATGACTGACAGACTTCAGGTGTACAGATGTAAGGTATGTGGAAACATTGTAACGGTTCTTCACAGAGCCGCTGGACAGCTTGTATGCTGTGGACAGCCAATGACACTACTTGAAGAAAAAACTGAAGATCAGGGGAAAGAAAAACATGTTCCTGTAGTAGAAAAAACTCAGAAAGGAGTTAAGGTAAAGGTCGGTTCTGTACCTCATCCAATGGAAGAGAAGCATTACATTGAATGGATAGAAGTAATCTCAGAGAATGGAACCCACATTGTGTTTCTCAAACCGGGAGAAAAACCTGAAGCTGAATTTGAATGCTCAGGAAAAATTTTGAAAGTCAGAGAACATTGCAACCTTCACGGATTGTGGAAATCATAAACTTTTTATTCAAGTGTCTTAATGAGCATATTTAAAAGGGTCTCATAGGTGTAACCGAAAGCAGAGGCAATTTTTACAGCTTCTTTATCGGGATAGGAAAGGTCAGGAAGGGGGTCAATTTCTATAAGAGAGGCAGTTTCTCCTTTTCTCTGCAAACGAAAAAGAACAATTCCTTTGAACGAATTTTTTTGAGCCACTTCGTCAACAAAAGAAGAAAGAATGTTATCCTCTTTTCTGTCAAGGATTTTTAATGGGCTTCTCTTAGTTAACCTTTTATGTGGGCTGAAAACTCCTCCCAGTCTTTTTTTCTGGGGACTGAAGGTATAAAGGAAATAAATATATCCCTCTTCGCCCTTACCCACCTTCAACTCCGGAAAAGCCTCTTTTTTCTCAAGAAATTTAGAAATTATTTCTGATGAAGAAAATGCTTTCTTAATTCCGAGCCTCTCTATTTCTTCAGAAATCCTTTTCCATTCTTCCCTGAACTGGGAAGTTTCAAAAGGCAAAAATGCGAGTTCCTCCGCAAGCATTCTCTGTTCCAGCAAAAATGGAATTTCATCTTTTGTCAATCCTTTTATTTTTAGTCCCAAGTTTTCATAGTATTCTACAAAAGGGAGCTTTTTGCTAGAGGATGTTTTAAAATAATAAAACTCCATTTATGCGTTAAAAATATATTACACATTATACTGAAAAAATCAATGTCAACATCCCTGGACTGTAGAAGAACATAAACATTCTTCCATCTCCTTTTCCATACCTTACACCCCTGGATACTATCTCTTAACCTAAAAGAGCAATGATATGGACAAAAGAAGCGCTTGATGATATATTAAGAACACTGCCTGTGGAGATAAAAAAGATACATTCTGATAATGGTTCAGAGTTCATAAATGCGCATATTCTGAAATTCTGCAGGGAAAAGGGCATTGAATATACAAGGTCACGCCCTTATAGAAAAAACGATGCGCCCTATGTGGAAAGCAAAAACTGGTCTATGGTGAGAGTTTACACGGGCTGGAGAAGATATGATACTGAAGAAGAGCT
>JBBIVP010000238.1:0-2176 GCA_037439705.1 bacterium | reverse complement strand
TTCTTTTCTCACCTTCATAAACTAATTAAATCATAAAAAATTAAACATGTCAACCTGTGTATAATGCAAAAAGTTTGAAAAGTGGTTTTTGGAGGTTTAAAATTATTTGTATGGTTCGGGGAGAAAGGGTAAGATTGGTAAATCTTTTTATTCTCTTCATTTTTTTATCACTGATTATGAGTCCATTCCTTTCTTTTTCTCAAAAGCGACCTGAGAAGAAATTGAACTGGGCTTTTATTGTTAGGAATACGAGGGGGGTTTCAGGTAAGATAAAACATGAGGTGAAGGAGGAAGAAGAGGTTAAGGCTGAGGATGTTCCTGATTTGAAACTTGCCTGCGATGTGGAGAAAAAATTTGAGGCGTGTAAGAAGTTATACTGGTATTACGCAAAAACAGGTTCAGAGGAAAGGAATAAGTACTTCAAGGCGCTTTTTGAATTGAAGAAAAAAGATTACTTTCTTAAAACTTGTAATGAAAAAGATGCAGAATCTTGTTTTTTGCTTGGTAGAGCCTACGGGGAGGGTGTGGGAGTGCCTGAGGATTACGGGAAAGCAGTGAGTTTTTATAAGAAGGCGTGGAGATGGATGTCTTAGTCTTGGCTTGATGTATGATAATGGTTTGGGTGTTCCTCAGGATAGAAAGGTGTCTAAGGAACTTATGGAAAAAGCGTGTAATTTGGGGTATGAGCCCGCCTGCAAATAGAACCTCGGGCAGTGGATTGTGAATAATTTTGATTAGACGAGAAGCATTTCCCTTATGGGAGCACCAGCAGGAACCATTGGGTAAACTCCCTCTTCCCTGTCAACTAAGACATCCATAATAACCGGTTTGTTCTTAATTTTTAAAGCAGTTTTTATTACAGAATCAACCTCAGATGGTTTTTCAGCCCTCAATCCAACCGCTCCATACGCCTCTGCGAGTTTAACAAAATCAGGATGGCAGTGAAGGCATGTCATTGAATACCTCTTTCCATAAAAGAGTTCCTGCCACTGTCTTACCATTCCCAGGAACCTGTTGTTTAAAATTGCAACCTTTACAGGAAGCCTGTATTGAACTGCTGTTGCAAGTTCCTGAATGTTCATCTGAATGCTTCCATCACCAGCAATGTCTATTACTATTGCATCGGGTCTTGCAACCTGAGCACCTATGGCTGCTGGAAATCCATATCCCATCGTTCCGAGTCCTCCTGATGTCAAAAATGTTCTGGGGGTTGTAAATTTATAAAACTGTGCTGTCCACATCTGGTTCTGACCAACTTCCGTTGTGATTATTGCCCGTCCTTTTGTGAGTTCATAAATTCTTTCCACAACAAACTGTGGTTTTATTTTATTGTTATCCATTTTATAAGCGAGTGGATGGTTTTTCTTCCACATTTCAATCTGTTTAAGCCACTGCTTCATTTTGTTTCTGAAACTTTCCAGTTTTCCCTTATATTTTTCTTTCAGCAATTTCAACACATCGTTTAAAACCTCTGAAGCATCTCCAACTATTGGAATATCAACCTTTATGCTCTTACTGATGGATGAAGGGTCTATATCTATGTGTATTATCTTTGCGCCTTTAGCAAACTCGCTAACCTTTCCTGTAACCCTGTCATCAAACCTTGCTCCTATCCCGATTAGCAGGTCACAATTGTCAACAGCGCTGTTTGCGTAAAATGTTCCATGCATTCCAAGCATTCCAAGAAATAAGGGGTGAGTTCCAGGAAATGCACCAAGTCCCATAAGGGTAAGGGTCACTGGAATATTCAGAAGTTCAGAGAGTTCCAGAAGTTGCTTTGAAGCGTTTGAGTGAATCAATCCGCCTCCTCCATAAATCACAGGTCTTGATGAAGAAAGAATTTCCTCAACTGCTTTTTTAATTTGAAGGGGATGCCCCTTTAAAACCGGTTTATAACCTCTAATTTCTACCTTTTCCGCATATTCAAATTCAAATTCCTGCGCGGTGATGTCCTTTGGAAGGTCAACGAGAACTGGTCCGGGTCTTCCGGTTGTGGCAATGTAAAAAGCCTCTTTTATTATCCTTGGAAGGTCCTCCACATTTTTTACAAGATAATTGTGCTTCGTGCATGGACGGGTTATTCCCACTATGTCTGCTTCCTGAAATGCATCGTTTCCAATAAGAGCGGTTGGAACCTGTCCGGTGAAAACAACTACAGGAACGGAATCCATATAAG
>JBBIVP010000237.1:1944-2191 GCA_037439705.1 bacterium | reverse complement strand
GAGGAGAAAAAGAAATGGTTCGTTGAGCGGTGTCCGGGTTGGAATAGGGGAGAATGCTCATAAGAAGGGAAAAAGGGCAGGTCTTTGTCTTTTCCGCCTTTGCACTCTTTGTAGCAATTGCCTTTCTTGCCTTTACTGTATGGGGTGGAAGAAACATAAGGGATAGAATTGTCCTTCAGAACTCCGCAGATTCTTCTGCAACTGCTGGTGCATCATGGGAGGCGAAAGGACTTAACCTCCTTTCTGC
>JBBIVP010000237.1:0-1934 GCA_037439705.1 bacterium | reverse complement strand
AATACAGGAATGGTCCTTGCTGTATCAATAATCGTTGTTGAGATAATGATTATGATTGCCCTCACATCTCTCTGTTTTCTCACATGGTGGGCAGGAGGTGGAACTTGTAATTTCATTCCACCTTGGGCTGAATTTATGGAAAAGACAATTCCTAAATTGTGGAAGTCAGCAAAAGAAATGGAGAGAATAGGTGATAAAATTGTTAAGTTTTTCCCGTATCTGGTTATTGGAGAAACCCTGAGAGTAGCTTCTGTAAATCCTTTTGTTTCAATTCCAGCCCTATACCCATTTATTCCAGGTGAGTTTAAAGACCCTCCAGAAGGGAGAAGGGTTATGCTTCATGTAGAAAAAGGAAGTTTTGAGGATATAGCAAATGCAACTGGAAAATTCGTTGAAAAGGTTGTAGGCAAAATAAGTTCATATGCAGTAGGAGATGTGATAGGAGGCGCTATTGGAAAGGTTATAGGTGTAACCGCTGGATTGATAGGGAGGTATATAGGAAAGGCTGTGGAAGGGCTTTCAAAAACAGGTTCTGTTGAGACGGAAAATGAGGAAAAATTTTCCCTTGACCAGAAGAAATGCGGAGAGGTCTGGAATCTGGTTAAGGAAATAACATCTATGGAAAAATGGGGTTATAGCAAGAAGAATGCTTTTGAAGGAGGGGTTCCTTTTATGTGGGGAATTGAAGAAGAAAAAGGAGACTGGACCGAGAGGGAGAGAAAATATGAAGTCATTTTTACATACAGGCATTATCAATACATTCTTGTTGATGTGGATAGAAATGGAAATGGAGCGGTCAGCGATAAAGACGGATGTATCAGGAAGTGGGCTCATTTTGAAGGGCATAAACCAGGTGCTCCATTTCTGGCTAAGGAGTTCAGCGATGAGACAGTTCAGTACAAAGGAGAGATGCCATCAGGAGATATAGGAAGAAAGGGATGTTCAGCCCTTGGTTCTGAAAAGAGGGAAATCTGCGATGGAAAGGAATACGTGGTGGAAAAATGGGAGTTCAGAAGGGCGGATGTGAAAATAAAGACCAGAACAAAGACAAAGCCTCCTGAGGAACTTCCAAAACCATTTGTCCTTCACAGGGATGCTCCTTCAGAATTATGGATTTCAGCAGGAGTGGTTGGCGAAAAGAGGATATCGCCTGTTGAAAAACTACTTTTCAAAGAGGAAAGGAATTTTGCACTGGCTCAGGCAAGACCTTTCAGCCCTACCGCAGTTCCAGGAGAGATATTTTTGGAGATGGACTGGAAGGTTTCCCTTATGCCTCTCACAGCATTGAAAGAGATAATGAAAAGACTCGGAATGGAAAATGAAAAATAGGGGAAGCGCTTATCTTGAAACAATTGTAGTTATGCCCTTATTTCTTTTTGTTTTTGTATCCATTTCCTATTTTGGTGCAGGATATTATATCTCCCAGAAAATATCGGAACTTTCAAAAGAGTGTCTGTGGTTTGAGATGAGAACGGGCAAAAGGTGTGAAGGAGATTTTGAAATCCATGAGAAACAAGCACCATTAATTGGCGGTTATTCATCATCCAGTTTTGACCTTCTTAATTCTCTTGCGGGTTTGAGAGGAATTGAATTAATAAAAATTTATAAAAAACAGGGGTTTTCTGATTTAAAGATTTCTTCTTTGAATTATTCAGAACTTGATACATGGAGTGGAGACACAAAAACTGGAAAAATCATTGGATACGGGCTTGTGTTAATAGGTTTTATAAAGGGATTTTCAGGATCTCCAGAAAAAATTGAGAAAATAGGCTCTGCATTCCTTCCAGAGGGCTTTGACCTTTCAAGGGCTGAAAGGGTTATGAGGGGGATGGGGGAAGGTGAATTGATGAAATAATCTAATACAAAAATTATTCGTTAAGATTATATATAAACTGAAAATTTTCAATTTTGCTTGACTTTTGTTTTTCTTCAAT
>JBBIVP010000236.1:0-2200 GCA_037439705.1 bacterium | reverse complement strand
ATAGATTCAAACTCACTTTCATTCATTCCTTCGGTGTGGATAAAAAACGAAAATCCCTTTAAAGGAATAAGGATGAATAAAAGAGCGATTTTTCCTTTCATACTTGTTTTAAAAATTGATATAGGATTTCCGAAATCTGTTTTATGCGCTGAAGGTTGACCCTCTCAGGGGTATCCTTTGATGTATGAACAAAAAAGGCATCTTTAAAAGAAGAAAGGTGAACTGTAACCGATTCATATCCTTTTACAGCAAATGGAATGTGGTCAAGACCTGCTCCGAAGGGAAGCCATCCTTCTTTTACCTTTATCCCGTTTTTCTCGGCAACTTTCTTCAAGAGAGCGTGAATCTGTTTTGAGGTTTTTCTTGGAGGAATACCAAATTTTGTTGTCAGAATAAGCGTATTTCCATCTCCTATACCATCTACATTTATAATTATAGTTTTTTTGGAAAGCTCTTTTTCATGTTTTTTCAAAAACTCTAAGGCCCCACAGAGTCCCATCTCTTCCGCTCCTGTAAACAAAAAAGCCACCCTTTCATCTTTAATTTTTTCTGCAAGAATAAGCAAAGCAAGAACGCCTGATGCATTGTCAATTCCTCCGGGAGAGGCATTGGAAGTAATGTTTAAAATTAAAAGGACAAGGGATACGCTCTGGAGGATGAAAAATAACCTCCACAGGTTTCCTGATAGAGGAACAATTAGAGTGAACAAAAGAAAAAGGAAAAAGAGAGAAACCCGTAGAGGAAGCGGAAGAAACTGGGATTTTGAATCATAATGGGCGACGAACAAAATTTCCGTATCTCCTTTTTTCCGACATGCTAAAATGTTGGAGCTTATTCTTTTTCTAAATATGTTATAGATGAATTCAATTTTTTCTGACCACCTTGTAAGAAAAAAAAGACTTAAAAATATAAAGAAATAAAACAGAATTTTGAAAAGAAGAAAATTTTTGAAAAAGATAATCAAGGATAAAAGGAGCCAGAAAAGAAGTAGAATTCCTCTCTGAAAAATTTCTGCAGGAAATGTTGAAAAGCGAAAATCTTCCGCTTCTACATTAAATCCCAGTTCCTTCATATAATTTATGATTTTCTCCCTCACAATCCTTTCGCCTTCCCCTCCTGAAAATCTGGGAATTGCTAATTCTTTAAGAAAGGGGGTGAAGTCCTTTTCCAAAACTATTCTACTGTTCTAACCTCTTTCACCTCAGGAAATTCCGACTTTATTGTGTCTTCAATTCCAACCTTAAGGGTATACCCTGCGGATGGGCAGAATGTGCACTGTCCTTTGAGTTTCACTTCAACCACTCCCCCGCTTAATCTCACAAACTCAATATCTCCACCATCTCTCTGAATGAAGGGTTTTATCTTTTCTTCTATGTATTCCTTTATTTTTTCTTCAAGCGTTTTCTCCATTTCCTTCTCCAAATTATTATTTTTTTCTATAAAGGACAAAATAAATAATGCTTCCACCGAGTATTATTGCAAGTCCTATACTGAGAAAAAGAACCCATTTTCCCACAGGGGCTTTTTTTACAATTTTTATTTCTTCTGACTCGCAATTAACAAATCCTCTACCATTATGAAGTTCAGAAAACACAAGATAGTGCCCCGCACCTTCTTTTATTTCCATTCTTCTGAATGCCACATTTTCTCCTGCAGAAAAGGTGGTGTAAAGTGCCTCTTCAATTCTAAGGTTTCTCAGCGCCTTAACCCATGTATTACTTCTTGAACGAAATGGAAAAACGCACCCGACTACTAAGGGCTTATTTTCCTGATGACGAAATCCTGTCACAAAATATCCGTCTTCATATGGAAGTTCTTTTATTTTTATTTCTGATGAATCAACATAAAATTTTACATCCACCATTTCTGACGAGTTATTTTTTATCTTTAAAACAGGAGAATTATTTATTCCTGAAAGGACAAATGCGGTGTATTTAAAATCCCCTTCTCCCTCAAGCTTTCCAGAAATTATGCCATTTTCTGTCTCAAGCGCAACTTCCATATCGGATTTGAAATTCCCAGAAAGGAGCAGTACAAAATCTTCTTTTAGAGGGGGGACAGAAATTACAAAACTCGCTTCCTCTCCTCCTTTAAAGGAATAATGGACGGATTTCAAAAGGTTTATTTTCATTGGTTCAGCAGAAATTAAAAAACTAACTGTCAATAAAAACATTTTCATTTTTTCCTCTTCTGGGCAGGG
>JBBIVP010000235.1:0-2291 GCA_037439705.1 bacterium | reverse complement strand
GCTTATTTTTTTTAAATTTTTTTCTGGGATTTCAACTACTTCTATCACCTTTCCATCCGCTGGAGAGACCACACAGTTTTTTTCCTCCGGGATATTTCTCGCAGGGTCTCTGAAAAAATAAGCAAAAAAGATGCCAATTAGAAAAAACGCAATTGAGACCCACTTAAAGAAAAAAAGGGTGAGAATGCCAATTAAAATGAAAATCAAAAAGAACTTTATGCCTTCCTTAGCCATCTATTTTTTCAGCCAGGGCATCATACCTCTCAGTTTCTCACCTACCTTTTCCACAAGATGTTCTTCCCATTCTTTTGTCAGGGCATTGAATATAGGTCTTCCAGAACGGTTTTCAAGAATCCATTCCTTTGCAAAGGCGCCGGTCTGAATTTCCCTTAAAATTTTCTTCATTTCCTTTTTAGTTTCTTCGGTGACAATTCTCGGACCCCTTGTAAGGTCTCCGAACTGAGCGGTATTGCTTATTGCCTTTCTCATAAGCGTTATTCCTCCACGGTATATGAGGTCTATTATGAGTTTCATTTCATGTATGCACTCAAAATATGCAAGTTCTGGAGGATATCCCGCTTCAACCAAGGTTTCAAAACCCGCTCTCATAAGGGATGTAAGCCCTCCGCACAGAACGCATTGTTCACCAAAGAGGTCTGTTTCTGTTTCATCCTTGAAAGTTGTTTCTATAACACCTGCTCTCGTGGCACCAATTCCATCTGCGTAGGAGAGAGCAACATCAAAGGTATCGCCTGAAAAATCTTTTTGAACCGCTATCAATGCAGGGACACCTCTGCCCGCAAGATACTCATCCCTTACTAAATACCCGGGACCTTTGGGAGCCACCATAAACACATTTACATCAGGTGGAGGAACTATTTGCCCGAAATGTATATTGAATCCATGCGCAAATCCCAGGTATTTTCCCTTTCCTATCACATCTTTTATTTCTTCGTACACTCCGGGTTGAATTTCATCAGGGATTAAGAACATGATGACATTTCCTTCTTCAGCACATTTTTTTATATTGACCACCCTGTGTCCTCTTTCTTCCGCTTTCTTCCACAATTCCTTGTCCCATTCAGGAAGTCCAACAATAACATTCTCTCCAGAATCCTTCAGATTATCCGCATGAGCGTGTCCCTGATTTCCATATCCAATTATTCCTACCTTTTTACCTTTCAGCGCATTTTTCTTGAGGTCGCTTTTGTAGTATATCTTCATCTCATTCCTCCTGATTTTTTGTTTTCAAAGGTTGGGCACCCCTTGTAATAGCAACCCTTCCTGTTCTAACTATTTCTTTTATTCCGAAGGGCTTCAAAAGCTCCACAATTGCTTTTATTTTGTCTTCATCTCCTGTTATTTCAAGGGTGTATGTTTCGGATGTAACATCTATCACCTTCCCTCTGAATATCTCCACAATTCTCAAAATCTCTGCTCTCTCGGGATCGGTTGCTTTTACCTTTATCAATACCAGTTCTCTTTCTATGTAATCAAATTCTGTAAGGTCAACCACCTTTATAACATCAATCAGCTTTCTCAACTGCTTTATTATCTGTTCAATAACCTGAGGGTCTCCACTTGTTACAATTGTCATTCTTGATATTGTTGGGTCGAGCGTTTCTGCGACACAGAGGCTTTCTATGTTATACCCCCTTCCGCTGAAGAGAGAAGCAACCTTTGCAAGAACCCCGAATCTGTTTTCAACAAGAACTGAAATCGTCCTCTTCATTTTTCACCCATCCATAAAAAACTATTAACACTTTTCTGTTCTTATTCAAGCACTCAACCTTCAGATGAAACAACTCAATTTACCAGTTTTTAAATCAGGTGCTCTTTGGAAGGGGGTTTTTTTCCCATCATTTCTTCAAATCTATCTATCAATTCTTCAAACTTTTCCATCAGTCTCATCGCCGCTTCAATTTTGTCGTTGGTTCTGTCCATAAGACCTCCGAGGTCACCGATTCTTGAGTGCAATTCTTCAACTCCTTCCATAATTGTATCCATAAATTTTATAACATTCACGAGACCGTTGTAAAGAACGCCTATCACCTCTAAAAGGAGTTCCCATTTCTTTTCCTCATCTAAATCCCTGGATTCCCTCAACAAATTGAGTGTGTTGTACACATTTTCTGTGAGATGTTCCAGAATATCCTTTGCTGAGAATCTCTTTTTTTCCATTCTTTTCCTCCTTTTTTTAAAATTTTATCATAAATTTAACACTTTTCCAGTGATGGGCGTTCCTCAAAAATAATCTCTATGAAAAGGGTTTGTTTCCTCAAAATAATTGA
>JBBIVP010000234.1:0-2334 GCA_037439705.1 bacterium | reverse complement strand
ATTGCTGTCAGAAAATGACCGAGTTCATGGACAAATATAAGAACTCCCAAAAAAATGAGTGCATAAATCCAGGTCATTTTTTCTCCAGTTCTTTTATCACCTTTTCAGCTTCTTCCCTTGCTTTTTTATCACTCTGAACAATAGAGGGAATACCTCTTATAGGCTCAGGTTTTACTCTTTCAAGAACTTCCTTCACGACTTTCAAAATATACACAAACTTCAACCTTCCTTCAATAAAAGTTTGAACCGCAACCTCATTGCTCGCATTAAGAATTGCTCCAGATGTTCCTCCTCTGCTCAGTGAAAAATAGGCAAGGTTTAAAGATTTTAGAAGTTCTCCGGTGGGTTTAAAAAAGTTAAGTTTTTTTAAGGAAGAAAGGTCAAGGGTTTTCACATTTACTTTAAGGTCTTCCATACCAAAAGCGTATGAAATGGGAATTCGCATATCTGGATTTGAAAGATGAGCAAGCAATGAACCATTCTCAAGCTAAACCATAGAATGAACGACCGCCTCGGGATGAATCAATACCTCTATTCTTTCTGGAGGTATATCAAAAAGGTAATGTGCCTCTATCACCTCAAGTGCCTTGTTCATAAAAGTAGCACTGTCAATGCTTATTTTCTTTCCCATCTTCCATTTTGGATGTTTAAGAGCATCTTCCACCCTGACATTTTTAAGTTCTTTTCTGGAATAAAAAAGAAACGGTCCCCCTGAAGCAGTTAAAATTATCTTTTTTATCTTCTTTTCTCCCTTCATGAGCCTGTAAATGGCACTGTGCTCACTATCAACAGGAACTATGGGATTCCCCTTTTCACGAACAATCTCCATTATAAGCTCGCCACCTGCCACTAACGACTCCTTGTTTGCAAGGGCAACCCTGTTACCAATCTCCAGGGCAGAAATGGTAGCAAATATTCCATTGAAGCCTGACACCGCGTTCAGAACCAGATCTACCTTTTGTGCGGCAATCTCCTTCAACGCTTCTATACCTTTAAGAACTTTTACCCTTTTATCCCTTATCTTTTCTGCCTCTTTATCTCCTTTAACAGCCACCACTCTGGGGCGGAATTCTCTTATCTGTTCAATTAACCTGTCAACACCTTCCCAGCAGGAGAGACCGATGACCTCAAAACGGGCGGAATTTTCTCTGATGATTCTTAAAGCATTTCTTCCTATGGAACCGGTTGAACCCAGAAGCGTTATCCTCATTTTTCTCTAACCTGTTTGCTTGTGAGTCCGAATCTTCTTTCCCTTTTCTGATAATCAATTATCGCCCTGTAAAAATCTGCCTTTCTGAAATCAGGCCAGTATTTATCGGTGATGTATAATTCTGTATAAGCGAGCTGATAGAGAAGAAAGTTGCTTATCCTCATTTCGCCACTCGTTCTTATCAGAAGGTCGGGATCTGGAATTTCAGAGGTGTCAAGAAATTTTCTGAATTCCTCTTCCGAGACTTCCTTTCTTCCTTCTTTCAGAATTTTGTTTACAGCCCTTAGAATCTCATCCCTTCCTCCATAACTCAACGCAAGTGTAAGAACCATCTCATCATTGTTCTTTGTTTTTTCCATTACCGTTCTCAGTCTTCTTCTAACATAATAAGGAAGGTCATCAAGATTTCCTATTGCATTTAACCTTATCTTGTATTTCATAAGATTTTTCCACTCCTTTCCGAGATATGTATAAAGAAGCCTCATAAGAGCACAAACCTCTTCTTTTGGTCTTCCCCAGTTTTCCTTTGAAAATGAATAAAGTGTCAAAAACTTTATTCCGAGCCTTCTGCTCGCCTCAATCACCTCTTCCACCGCTTTTATGCCTGCTTTATGCCCTTCAATTCTCGCTTTGTTCCTCTTTAAAGCCCACCTTCCATTCCCGTCCATTATAATTGCTATATGCTCTGGCAATTTTGAAGGATCAATAAGTCTTTTTAAATCCTTCGCATTTTTTGGCAAAATCTTCCTCATTTATTAAAAATATCAAAAGATACAAATTTTATCAAACTTTTGTATTTAAATACCTACGCGACATTGAACAATTTTGAATGAGATAATTTGAAAGTAGAGAGTATGAGGGTGAAGATAGAGGACAGGAAACAGAGGGATAATAATAGTGGAGAGTGAAAAGGTGGTGCTTGAGAAAATAAAATTTTTGATTACGTGTACATATACATCGTTACCACCCTGTAAGTGTTTTTGAGGGGCGGAGCAGACCAAACCCCCCATTTTTATTTTTTGGCGAAAGGGATTTATGGTAAGCCCTATTCCCCTTAAGGCACTCTCTATCACCAAAAAGAACCTTTTCATCCAATTTTAACCCTTTTAACTCAAATCTCCAAC
>JBBIVP010000233.1:259-2350 GCA_037439705.1 bacterium | reverse complement strand
CTACGAAATCAATGAAGAGGGAAAAGGACCGATTGTTTTCATAATGGGACTTGGAATGCCTGGATTTGCCTGGGTGGAACAGATAAGATACTTCTCAAAGGAATGGAAGGTTATCACATTTGACAACAGGGGAATAGGGAAAACAGATAAACCACCCGGACCATATTCCATAAAGGAAATGGCGGACGACTGCGTTGAACTTTTGAAAGCTCTGGGAATTACATCAGCACATTTTGTAGGAATATCAATGGGAGGAATGATAGTTCAGGAGATAGGAATAAACTATCCATCCTTTGTCAAAACCCTTACAATGGCTTCCACATACGCAAGAGCAGATGAAAGAATAAGTGCGCATGTTAGGGAAGCTTCTGAAAAACTCGGGTTATTAAATCTGATAAGTGATATTCCCTCTTTGTTTTCAATGACCGAAAAAATGAAGCAGGAAGAAACAATGGAAAAAATTGTTGATTTCCTGCTTCCTTTAACCCTTTCAAAGAAATTTATTGAAGAAAGAAAAAATGAGATAATGAAACTCATAGAAAGAATGATGGAATCTCCTCCAACCATAAGCTCATTTTTTGGGCAGGTAATGGCTACCCAGACCCATGATGCCCTTGATAAACTTCACCTCATAAATTCTCCAACACTTGTCATTACCGGAACAGATGACCATCTCGTTCCACCAGATTGTTCCTATGAAATAGCCAGAAGGATAAAGGGTTCAAAACTTGTAAAGATAAAAGGTGGTTCTCACGGAATAAATTTTGAAAATTCAGAAGAATTCAACAGATATGTGGAGGAGTTTATAAAGGAAGCAAAATATGAATAACACTTTATGGGGAAGCATTTTTAAAAAAATAGGCAAATCGGATATTGAAAAATTTCTGGCTGATAATCCCCTATTTGAGGGTTTGAATTCAAAAGAGATAAAAACCCTTTCAAATCTCATTCATCTGAGAAAATACAAAGACGGCGAGATAATTTTCAGGGAGGGAGAGCCAGGTGTGGGTTTATACATAGTTATGACAGGAAAAGTAAGGATTTTCAAATCCATTAAAGATAATGAAATCACACTTGCAGAATTCTCCCCTCCTCAATTCTTCGGTGAAATCGCAGTTATAGAGGGTGGACCGAGAACAGCCTCAGCGGTTGCTATTGGGGAAACCAACCTCCTCGGTTTTTTCAAGGCAGACCTTATGGAACTGATTGAAACCAATCCACGAGCAGGTGCAAAAATTCTCCTCAGAATTTCCGAGATTCTCTGCAAGAGATTAAGAACAGCTGACAGAGAAATAGCAAGGCTTTCTTCCGGTGGAGCCAAATAGAAGAATTGCAGTAGAACTCACTCTCGGAATCATTTTAAGCCTTATAATTGTTATATTTATTTATATTTTTTTCAAATTCCTCTTTTTACCATTTATAAAGGTAGCAGGAATTTCCCTTTTGATAGCATTGATGCTCTTTTATCTCTGCGACCCTGTTATAATATGGCTGGAGAGAAAGGGAACAGAAAGAAGCAAGGCAGTAAACATCATTTTCCTCTCCTCAATGGTTTTCATCATCCTTATTTTCGCTCTTACCCTCCCAAAAATTACCAAAAAAGGGGCTTTATTTTTCTCTGAAAAAACATCCTTACAAAAAGTAATAGAATCCGGATTGGAAAAAACTATTGCTCCCTTTGAAAAATTCATTCCAAAAAAGGTTCTTTTTGAGAAAGTATCTTCTGAAATTGAAGAGATGCGAAAATCCCTTTTTGAAAAACTCCCATCCATAATAAATCAGGTTTCTTATATCATCATCCTCGTTCCGTTTATGACCTATTTTTTCTTAAGAGAAAAAAGGAGACTCTTTGATACAATTCTTGAGTTTGTCCCAAACAGGTTCTTTGAAATAACCCTCCATCTCCTTCACAGAATTAATCTTCAATGGGGAAGATACATAAGGGGAAAAATCCTTGAATCACTTATTCTTACTGCTG
Source organism: bacterium (assembly GCA_037439705.1). GTDB lineage: Bacteria > JBBIVP01 > JBBIVP01 > JBBIVP01 > JBBIVP01 > JBBIVP01. The sequence continues at coordinate 372 of JBBIVP010000233.1, read as the reverse complement.
TGATCATATTGTTTTTATTACCTCTAAAGCCTCCATATCTTATCATTCAGGCTCTCATTGCGGGTTTTATGAACATAATTCCATACATAGGTTCTATAATAGGTGGCATTCCC
>JBBIVP010000233.1:0-224 GCA_037439705.1 bacterium | reverse complement strand
GTATGTAATTTTTGTATATTTTGTGGTTGCCCAGATAATAGTGGATGAAATTATTCTGACCCCTACCCTTCTTGCAAAGATATCAGACCTCCACCCTTTAACAGTCCTCATTGTTCTATTTATAGGTGAAGAAATTGGGGGAATAATTGGAATGATACTCTGCATTCCGATTGCTATTCTTCTGAAAATAATCCTTCTTGAGGCATATTACTTCTTTAAATATC
>JBBIVP010000232.1:0-2387 GCA_037439705.1 bacterium | reverse complement strand
AATGCGATAGGTATAGCGCCCAGGGGGATTTGGAAGCTAGAAGTTGATGAGGTTTTGAAAGTGGTTGAGCTATTCGTGGTTATGAAGGGTGCTGGAGTGAACATCGGATAAGCGCCAAATCCCCGTCATAGGGTTTGTTTGCCATAAGATAAGAAGGTGTTGGCTATAATGGGGGTTAATGCGATAGGTATAGCGCCCAGGGGGATTTGGAAGCTAGAAGTTGATGAGGTTTTGAAAGTGGTTGAGCTATTCGTGGTTATGAAGGGTGCTGGAGTGAACATCGGATAAGCGCCAAATCCCCGTCATAGGGTTTGTTTGCCATAAGATAAGAAGGTGTTGGCTATAATGGGGATGAATGCGATAGGTATAGCGCCCAGGGGGATTTGAACCCCCGACCCCCGGATTCGTAGTCCGATGCTCTATCCAGCTGAGCTATGGGCGCAACTTTCTGCTTTTATTTTATACCTTCATAAAAAGAATTGTCAACCCAGCGGCGTTCTCCCTTTCCCTTGGTTACAATGTCTATGCTCTTCTACAAAAAAAGGAAGTTGGTAAATATCATTTGAAAGTTTAATCTTTTAAATATAAAATTTTTTATATGGTAAGACCAAAGGTGATAAAGGTTTTTCTGGATGCCCTCAAGAATTTTTACAGTGATGATTGTCTTTATACAGCAGCTGCTCTTTCCTATTTCGCAGTCCTTTCTGTGGTTCCACTTCTACTTCTAAGCACCATGTTTACAGCGAGAATATATGGAGCCCACTCTTTTATTATTTCCTCTCTTGCTGATTTTGCTACAAGGCTTTTTCCAAAGGTTCCTTATGAGGTTGTAACAAATCTTGAAAACCCGTCAATCTCCATTCATGCCCTTGGAATTGTTGGATTTATAATTACACTGTGGGCTTCTACCCTCGTTTTTTCTTCAACCTCAAAGGCTCTTGACCTGATATTTAAGAAAGGCGAAATAAAAACCTTCAAAAGACATCTGACAGCCATCGGCAGTGTATTTGTTGTATGCCTGATAATTCTCGGAATGGTCATAAGTAAGGCGATTTATCTGATACTTGTTCGTATTGCCACCTCAAAAGCAAACATCACCATTCCCCAGACCGGTATATTCAGCAAATATATTTTTCCACCTTTTTTCTACTTTCTTTTCTGCTGTTTTATCTACTATTTTCTTCCGTCAAAAAGCGTTCCGAAGAGGTCAGTTATATACGGCGGACTTTCCGCTGTTCTGGTATGGGAGATAGGAAGGCATATCTTTATCTGGTACATGTCTGCCATTACAAAGATAAGTTTGATTTATGGCTCAATCAGCACATTAATTATTGCTGTTTTATGGGTGTATTTTTCCGTTTCTGTTATGCTCTGGGGGGCGGAAGTTGCCTACTCTCACGAATTGTCCCTTTCACCCCGAGAGAAGTAAAAATGAACTCCACATATTCTTCTATCTCTTTCATATATCCTTCTTTATTTTCATCAGTTAATTCCCATAGCTTTTTGTTAAATTCCTCAGCGCAGAATTTCCTCATCCTGTAAAAAAACTGCTCATCCGTTTCATCTTTCTTTTTTTCCATGCCAAATTTTTTGATTATGTATTCAAGCATCTCCCTTTTTAATTCATGAGGTATGGAAGGAGAACTGAAAAGAATGTTCTGAAATTCAGTTGCGAGATGGATTTCAAGCGTACCGACCTCAGGAAACTTTTTAAAGAGTTCCTTTGGAAGCGTTGACGCTCCATGTTGAACAACTCCGCCGAGTCCATATTTCTCCCTTGAGAGTTTTTTAAGATTTTCAATCGTTTCAAAATCCACATCTATTTTTGCAGGAGTTCCATCAGGCAGTACAAATCCTCCGTGTTTTGTTCCTGTCTGGATGCTTATCTTTGTTAGTCCCTCTTTTATTCCCCGTTTTTTTATTTCGTCAAGATATATGCTCATAAAAGCAATCAAGTCTTCGGGCGTGCTGTTTCTTTTTCCTATTTCTCCTATTTCACCACCTATGTTTATAGTTATTTTTTCAGGCTGGTTTTTCCTTATGAATTCTGTGAGTTCAGCAGTTACAACTCCATTTTTTTCCTGTTCCTTTAATGGTTCCTTTTCATCAATTGAAACGAGTGTTGAGGCATCGATATCTATGTTGTAAAAATCTGCCTCAATTGCTGAAAGGATAAGAGATTTCAATTTACCAATTTCTTTCCCGGGATTTTCAAAGAATTCCTTCCTGTTTAGCTGAAAATGGTCACCCTGAATGAAAACAGGTCCTCTGAAGTTTTCTCTTAAAGCGGAGGCTATAACGAGTAACGAATACATAAACGGTGAATGCCCTGTATAACCTATTTCAGACCTGGCAATTTCCATTATGATCCATCCCACCTCCATCTC
>JBBIVP010000231.1:0-2396 GCA_037439705.1 bacterium | reverse complement strand
ACCAGAGGAAATAGCGCCTGAAGAGGTAGAATTAGAGGAAGAAAAAGAAGAAATATTAGAAACAGAAGAAATTACCGAAGAGGAAGTAGCAGAGGAAATGGAAATAATGGAACCCGCGGAAGAGGAAGAAATTGAGACAGAAGAAATGGAAATAGTGGAATCCGCAGAGGAGAAAATTGAAACAGAGGAAATCGCTGAAGAAGAGGAATTTGAGGCAGAAGAGGTTCCAACTGAAGAAATGGAGATAACTGAATCTGCTGAAGAAGAGGTTATAGAAGAGATTTCTCCTGAAGAAATGGAAGAGGTTTCAGAAGAAGTTGTTGAAGAAATGCCTGCTGAAGAAATGGAGACGGAAGGAGCAGTTATCAAAGAAACTGAAGAAATTGAACCTGAAGCAGAAGAAGTTTTTGAAGAAGCTGAAGAAATTGAAGCCGAAGAAAAAATTGAAACCGCTCCCGTGGAATTTGAAGAAGTAACACCGGAAGAAGAAGCAAAAATAGAAGAGAAAGTGGAAGAAGCGAAGCTTGCTCCGGAAATCTATGAATTTATAGAAAAGGAAGCAAGAAATTTAATAAAAGAAATTGTGGAGAAAGTGGTCTGGGAAGTTGTTCCCGACCTCGCTGAAAGACTTATAAAAGAAGAACTGAAAAAGTTAAAAAATAAGGGAGAAAAAAAGACCTGACATTTGTAGCTAAAAAAACTCCAGCAAAGATAAATCTCTTTTTGAAAGTTTTAAAAAAAAGGGAAGACGGATACCATGAAATATTCTCTCTTGTTGACAAAATTGCACTCTATGACATCATTACAGTGGAAGAAGCAGAAGAAGATATAGTCACAATTCCTTCAGTATATGGTGAGGAAAATACGGTTACAAAGGCGCTCAGGCTTTTCAGGGAAAGAACGGGCATAGAAAAAAAATTCTGCATCACTGTCAGTAAAAAAATACCAATTTCAGGTGGTCTGGGAGGTGGTTCAAGTGATGCTGCCTGTGTTATTAAAATCCTGAATTCAATTTCTGAAAAAAGACTGGGCGATAAAGAACTTATGGAACTGGCTTCAGAGATAGGCTCGGATGTTCCGCTTTTTTTAATAGATGGTCCATGTTTTATCTCGGGTAGAGGGGAAAAAGTTTATCCTGTGAAAATGGATTTCAAGAGGTGGTATGTTATTTTAAAACCTCCGTTCGGGCTTTCAAGCAAAGAGGTTTATGAAGAATTTGACCGTAATCCTGAAACGGGATATCTAAATGACCTTGAAAAACCAGCAATCAGATTGAAACCAGAACTTAAAGCATTAAAAAAATTTCTTTACGAGGAAGGGAATCCTGTGATTTCAAGCATATCAGGAAGCGGTTCATCCCTATTTTCACTTTTTCTGACAAAAGATGGGGCATCGTCTTTTGCGGAATCGTTGAAAAAAAAGAAGGAATTGAAAGGATGCGAAATTTACCTTGTTGAAGGAATTGGATAAAGATGAGGATTTATTCTGAGCATGTAGTTTTTAACATAATCATTAAAGGAATTGAGCACATAATCTCCTAATTTTATTCCTCGGCCCTTTAGAAAATCAGGCTTTATTTCTTCCAGAAAAAATTTCAAGAATTCAATGGATTTTGTAGCATAACTCCAGTGCCATTCTTCAATTCCTCTTTCTTCTGAATCCTCTATGTATACCTGATAAAACCCAAATTTTTCAGCATTTTCCTTGAGCCAGAGATAAACATTATGATATATCCCACCTTCCCTGTAATTTTCATTTTGAAGAGGATTTAAAATTTTTTCTTTTCCGGTTATATCCACATCTGTTCCCCATCCGTGCCTTGATGTTCCCGGAAAGGCAGTCCACCTCAATATTTCTTTAACCACCTCCTTCTCCTCAACCTTTCCAATTAATTCGTCCACTTTTTTATTCCATATTTCTCTCTGCCTTTCAAAACTTCTGAATCCTGATACCGCCCTTATTTCAATTCCGTCCCTAAGTGCTGATTCCTTCATTTTTTCAAAAAAAACCGCAGTTTCACTTTCAAGAAATACTTCATCCACCTCCTCCCCTTCCGGTTTCTTCATCCCGGTTAAAATTTCTGGAGTAATCCTCAATCAGCCCTTCAGTTCTTTATCAATCTCTTCTTTTGTTTCTTCAATCTCCTTTTCAATCTCTTCTTTCAAATCTGAGCTCGCATTTCTGAATTCCCTCAAAGCCTTTCCGAGAGATTTTGCTATTTCAGGAATTTTCTTTGGACCGAGAAATATGAGGGCTACAAGAAAGATAACTATAAGTTCCTGCGTTCCTATTCCAAACATAAAACTATTTTATCATCCAATTTGAATTTTGTCAAATTTTTGGCGTTCCTCAAAAATAATCTCTATGAAAAGGGATTATTTCCTCAAAATAATTGA
>JBBIVP010000230.1:0-2397 GCA_037439705.1 bacterium | reverse complement strand
AAATTCATAACAATCTTTGTTGGGAAATCCCATCTTTTGGCTCAATGCCTCTGCTATGTCTGCCTTCGTCATTTTGCCTCCTTAAAACAAGTTATAATTATAATAAAAGAAAAAAATTGGTCAAGCGGTCGGATTTTTTTATATTACGCCTTTAAAAAAATTTTAAAAATTGATATTATGAAAACATTATGAAGAAATCAGTTCCATTTTTTCTTTTACTTTTTCTTTTCTGTGAAAGGGAGGAGGTATTTTATTTTCCTGATGGATTTATCTGGGGAGCAGGCGGTTCTTCCTATCAAACTGAAGGAGGAAATTTTAACAACGACTGGTATCAGTGGGAAAAGAAAAAATTTACAAAGTTTTACATAGAGGAGCCATGTGGAAGGGCAGTAAATTTTTATGAACTCTATGAAAAAGATGCTGACCTTGCAAGGGCTCTTCATTTGAATTCCTTGAGGTTTTCGGTTGAATGGAGCAGGGTTGAACCGGAAAGGGACAGATGGAATGAAGAGGAGATAGAGCATTACAGAAGGGTAATTGAGGCGATTAAAAATAGAGGAATGAAGCCGGTCCTTACCCTTCATCATTTTACCAATCCAGTATGGGTTTTGAACCTTGACCGTGAAAATCCTGTTGATGATATAGGAGGATGGGAAAATCCCCAAATAGTGGATGAATTTGTAGAATACGCCGGAAAAATTGCTGAAGAGTTTGGGAAGGATGTTGACATATATCTTACCATCAATGAACCAATCGTTATTGTTCTATCAGGTTATATGCTCGGTATATTTCCTCCTGGAAAATTGAACATTTCAACCGATGGAATTTATAATGTTGCTTACAAAGTTCTTAAAAACATAATAACAGCCCACGCGAGGGCGTTCAAAAGAATTAAGGAAATTGATATATACGACTCAGATGGCGATGGAATTTCTGCTTTAGTAGGTCTTCCTGAAAGTGTTTCTGTATGGGAACCTGCGCGGCCAGAAGACCCTGAAAATCTGGAGGCTGTAAGGAGATTAAAGCAGTTTTATACCTATAATCTTCTTGATTCCCTTATCAGGGGAGAATTTGACGAAGACCTTGATGGAGTTCCGGATGATGTAAGGGAAGAATGGAAAGGAACATTAGATTTCATAGGATTGAATCACTACAACAGGTGGTTTGTTGTCCCCCTTCCAGTTCTTCCTCCACCAATCTCTGCATTTCCATGCCCTTCTTTCAGGGGAATTGACCTGAGAGGTTTTTTAGGTTGTCCAGCAATAGAAGGAGATATTTCCGATGCGGGATATGAAATATATCCTGAGGGAATATACAGGGTTTTGAAAGAGCTTTATGGAAGATATAAGATGCCAGTACTTGTGACAGAAACCGGGATAGCGACTGATGATGCTGAAAAAAGAAGAAAATTTATAAGGGAAAGCGTTCGGAATGTTGCAAGGGCTATTAAAGAAGGGGTAGAGGTTCGTGGATATCTCTACTGGTCGTTAACCGATAACTGGGAATGGGGGAGTTTTAATATAAGATTTGGTTTATACAGGGTTGATTATGAAAAAGGGCTTCAGAGAAGTTTGAACGGTGGAGATGCTCTCGGAGAGATTGCAGAATGCAATTGCATTTCCAATGAATAAAAATCTATTTTTTTCATTCATATCCATTTTTGTTGCTATAGACCCGATTGGCATTCTTCCGTTTTTTATTGAATTCTCAGGAAGAGAAACAAAGAAGAAAAAAATAATTTACCAGAGTCTCTTTACAGCAGGAGCGGTTGGATTTTCTTTTATTTTTTTTGGCAGCGGTATTCTGAGAGCATTGAGGATAAGGGTCTCGGATTTTCAGATTGCAGGTGGAATAATCCTTTTTGTCCTCGCCATTAATGACATATTTGTTGAAAGAAAATTCGGAATGCTCAAGGATGCAGGAGTTGTTCCTTTGGGAGTTCCTCTCATTGTGGGACCCGCAACTTTGACCACAATTCTTCTTCTCAATGACCTTTTCGGAGTTTTTGTAACCTCAATATCCTTTCTTTTAAATTTGTTCCTTCTTTTTTTAATAATGAAGTTTTCAGAGAATATCTTCAGTTTCCTTGGCGAAAAAACCCTTAAGGCAACAGGAAAGGTAATCTCCATTTTTCTGGCTTCCATAGGAATTATGCTTGTCCGTTTGGGAATTGAAAGTATAATACGGGGAATCCGTTAATTGAAAAAGAACAGACTACTTTCAGAATGGTGTTATCACACAAATGCAGAATGCAAGTTAAAAATGCAATGGTTAAGAATTGAGGAATCAGTCTCCCTCACCCGCTTAATACATTTTTCACTGTCCAATTCCATTTTATGTCCTTTCTATGCTTTTTATCTTTGAAGTAAGTAGTTCAATTTTCTCTATTATATCTTC
>JBBIVP010000229.1:0-2447 GCA_037439705.1 bacterium | reverse complement strand
AATACGAATGGCTGCCTGCTGCAGGCAGGGGGCAGGTGAATGCACTGATTGTCAAGCATATCATACTTGTTACCCTTACTCTGGCAGGGATTTTTTTTCAGATTAAGTTATTAAAAAATCATGATAAGAAATGATGAAAATTTCCAGAATTTTTGATCCATTTACCTTTATTTCTTTTTAATCTGGTGATTTACTTTAAAGTCTATTCCTTTTTTTGAAAGCCAATAAGTGTAAGTTGATATTTCGGATGGATAAAGGCATGCACATCTGGATAGTTGTAAAATAGCCAGAGTTTGACCGGATTTTTGCCATTTTCATTTACGATTATATGGACTGCTGGATTTTTAAGTTCATTGGATGCAGATGTAATCTTGTCCTGTTCCATTTTGAAGTCCGGCAGGAAATAAACTACTTCAACATTAAGCCCGGAATCTCCGAGCTCCATTGACTTTCCGATTTCAATTTCATATTCCGTTTTTTTATTATTTTCTTTGTTTATCAACAGTATTATGACCGATTTCCACTGCTTTTTGACTTCTCCTGGAACTACAACCTTTGTTTCTTTTTTTGATATTTTGGTTTCAGTTCCTTTCTCTTCTCCTCCCTTTTTACACCCCGTGCTAATAGAAATCGCTACAACAATTGTAAATGCAATCCTTCTCATTTTCTTCTTTTTTAGAGTATATTAAATTATTATCTTCATTGCAAGAAAATTGTAGACACATATATACATCGTTACGAGGGGGAAGCAGGGAAAATTTGAGTTGAAGGTGATAAAATTGGATGAAAAGGTGGCGTTTTTAGGGATAGAAAAGGCTTTGAGGGGAGAGGATCTAAAGGTTTAAAAAGTCAAAAGGCAGGACCTTATACCAAAACGATGCTATAGCATTCTCTCCCAAAATTGAACTTGATTTTCGGAGGGATTATGCTTAATTTTTTAGTATGAAGGCTGAAAAATTTACATATAAAAGCATTGAGGCTCTCCAAAAGGCGGAAGAGATAGCACGGGAGAAAAGTCATCAATTTGTGGATGTGGAACATCTTTCCCTTGCTCTGATAGATGTAAGCGATATCATTATTGAAATCCTTAAAAAAGCAGGAATAAGGGTTGAAGAAATAAAAAGGTTGCTGGAGTCGGAGATAGAAATTCTGCCAAAGGTAAGCGGTGTGGATGCCACCTATATGACCCAGAGATTGAATCAGGTAATCAAAGATTCATGGGATATTGCGAGAAAATATGGAGATGATTACATAAGCGTTGAGCATTTACTCCTTTCAATAATAAGGGAAGGAGGAAAGTCGGCACGGATTTTTTCATCAAAAGGATTAAATGAGAGCGTTCTGGAAAACATTATAAAGGATATACGAGGAGCTCAGAAGGTAACAGACCAGTTCCCCGAGGAAAAATATCAGGCATTGGAAAAATATGGAAAAGACCTTACAGAACTTGCAAGGAGGGATAAGCTTGACCCTGTAATAGGAAGGGATGAGGAGATAAGAAGGGTTATGCAAGTTCTGATGAGAAGGACCAAGAACAATCCCGTTCTCATAGGAGAGCCCGGTGTTGGAAAAACTGCAATTGTTGAGGGTCTTGCGCAGAGGATTGTGAAAAACGATGTTCCTGATGGGCTAAAAAATAAAAGGGTTATTGCACTTGATATGGGAGCACTCATTGCGGGAACAAAATACCGTGGAGAATTTGAAGACAGATTGAAAGCAGTATTAAAGGAAATCTCGGCAAGAGAAGGTGAAATTATCCTTTTTATAGATGAACTTCATACCATTGTTGGAGCTGGAAAAGCGGAGGGTGCGATAGATGCGTCAAACCTGTTAAAGCCTGCACTCGCCAAGGGAGAACTTCATTGCATAGGAGCAACCACCTACGATGAGTACAGAAAATATATAGAGAAGGATGCAGCGTTAGAAAGGAGATTCCAGCCCGTATATGTAAGGGAACCATCTGTAGAAGAGACAATTTCAATTCTGAGGGGATTAAAGGAAAAATACGAAATCCATCACGGGGTAAAGGTAACGGATTCCGCAATTGTTGCTGCTGCAACCCTTTCTCACAGGTTCATACAGGACAGATTTCTACCGGATAAGGCAATAGACCTCATTGATGAAGCAGCATCAAGATTGAAGATGGAGGTTGAAAGCCTTCCAACAGAAATAGATGAAATCAGGAGGAAAAGGATTCAACTTGAGGTGGAAAGAGAGGCACTTAGCAAAGAAACCGATGAGGCGGCAAAAGAAAGGCTTGAGCATATAAATGAAGAAATTGAAAAACTCAAGAAAAAAGAAGAGGAGTCCATAAGGCAATGGGAATACGAGAAGAAAATCATAGAGGAAATAGGGGCTATAAAGAAGGAAATTGAAAATGCAAAATTTGCTTACGAAAAGGCTGAGAGGGAGGGCAGATTTGAGGATGCTGCAAGATTGAAGTATGG
>JBBIVP010000228.1:0-2483 GCA_037439705.1 bacterium | reverse complement strand
AACAGCACCTCTAAATGCCTCTGTTCCACTGGCACAGAAATTCTCAACCCTTGTCACAGGAATGTAAGGAAGATGAAGAATGAGAGCAAGGGGTAATGCAGATTTCCCAACATGAATCTCATCAAAACAGGTGGCAAACCATGCAGCCTGAATCTCAGCAGGATTTATTCCAGCGGAATTTATACATTCCTCAAATGCCTCAACGATCAGGTCCTCCGCTCCCACATCCCATCTCTCTCCAAATTTTGTGCACCCCATACCTATTATTGCAACCTTATCTCTTATTCCTGTAGCCATCTCAAACCTCCTGAATAAATTTTATTCCCCTTTCTGGGGAACTGCTTTCCAATAGTATCCATGAAAACCACGGTCTTTATCGTGCCATCTCTTTCTAAAAGACATTTTTACCTTCTGACCAACTTTAAGGTCCCCGAGTTCGCAATCAGTAAAGTCAACAAGCATCCTTCCTCCTCCTTCAAATTGAATCATTCCATAAATTGCTGGTGGTTCTACAGAAATGGCAAGAAGGTCTCCGGTATAGGATACGATTTTAGCCTCCCTGTCTGCAAATTCATATTCCTCCTGTGAGTGAAATGCTCTGCATTCTGGATTAACGCATATGTGAGATTTTGGATACTGTGGCGTTCCACACTTCGTGCACCTTCCACCGACGAGCCCAAGAATCATCTTTCTGTTTCTCCATAAAATGCTCAAGGGACTCTGTCCTCCTGCTTCCGCCCTTATACCCATCTCCACTGCTAAAAGGTCCCTGAAAATACAATACTTTTCGTACGATGTAACCTCCCTTCTCTCTGCAAGCGAACCTTTAATTCCTTTCCTTGGGGGAAGGTTCTTTATATTTTCCGTAACCCTAAACCAGATGGCATCCGCACCCTGTCCAAAGCTGACCATAAGGATATTATCCCCGGGATTCGCTTCTTCAAGTGTTGATATGAACATTGCAAATGGATGTGCGGTTCCAAGCTCACCGCAGACTTCATGCATGTTATCCTGAATTTTCTCCTTACTCGCTCCAATTAACTTCCCTATGTCTCTGTGTGCCCTTTTAAAGGGACAGGGATAGATAATTTTTGAGAAATCATTAATTGACAGGTTATACTTTTTCAGAAGTCCATTAATAGCCTCCGGGATAATCCTCATATATCCCTCATCCCTTATCCATCTCTCCTCCCATATATAGTCTGTCTTTTTTCCTACTTCCCTGTAATGGTCTACAAAATCGTAACTAACAGAATATGAACCCTTATACTCAGCGATGAGATTCTCTTTTCCAACAATAAGTGATGCAGCTCCATCACCAAACCACATTTCGTAAAGATAAGCACATTTTGTTTCTCTTTTGTCTGAAGATGTAACAAGGACATTTTTTCTGTTTCCGCTTAAAACTGATTCTATAGCCGTTAAAAGAGCGGTAGTTCCTGCTTTCAAGGAGCCAGTAAAATCTGCAGTGGAAACCTCCTCCCTCAGGTTAAGAGCAGTTGCAACTATTCCAGCATTCTGTCTGTCTGCATACGGGAGTGTGGTGGAAGCGAGAAAAAGCGCATCAATATCTTTTTTATTTATCCCTTTAATGCAATCCCTGCTTGCCTCCACAGCCATACTGAGTGCATCCTCATCCCAGTTGCAAAAAGCCTTTTCACCCTGAGCAAACTGTATAGTTGCTGGAGCAAACCATGCATTAGCCTGAAAAATTGTCATTCTGGAAATCCTGTTTTTGGGGATATAACCTCCATATGAAACTATTCCTGCCATTTCTTCCTCCTTCAGATATATTCTTTTTAAAATAAACACCTTTTCCCATTAATAGTCAAGAAGTTTTGTATTCTTTAGGATGGAGGCGGTGTAAGAATTTTTGTACGGAGTAAGATTTTCTCCTTCTTCCATTCCAGGATACTATGTCTTAACCCGAAAGAGAATTTCTCTTGACATCTGAATTTCTCTCTGATTGAATATAATTATGAAAAAATTAATCCTTATTTTTACCCTGTTCATTCCATTTTTTGCTCATGCTGAACAGGAAGAAGCAACTCCAATAAAAAGTCGCTCTTTAAGGTATTTGAACACCTTCGGACTGTTTTACGGAGATTACGACAGAATAGTGATTCCGAGAGAACTCACTACCCTCTCCAGGAATCGCATAATAACAAATTTAACAAATCTGAATGGCGAAAATTCGGTTCAGCTCGGGTTTTCAAAAAGAATAGGATTTAATGGGAACCTTGCCATTTCTTTAGCCCATTCCTATTACTCGGAAGAAAAGCTATTAACGGAATGGACAAGAAATTTTAAAGATGAAAGGTATGATGACGGAATAAATGATACTATGGAACTGGTTCAGGAAACAGATGCAGTAACACCCTACAGGGAAAACAGATGGATAGAGGCATATGCGGGATACGGTCATTTAATTTCGGAAAAATTTTACTTTGGAAGCGGACTGGCATATATCAGGAATTCGGAAT
>JBBIVP010000227.1:0-2507 GCA_037439705.1 bacterium | reverse complement strand
TTTGAAGAAATAAGAAAGGGAGAAAGTCCCTTAAAGGTTTTAAAGGATCTGGAAAGGGGAAAGTCAAGGTGGGTTCTTACATGTGGAGCATGTCCGGAGATGACCACAGCAAATACTATGCAGATGTGCGTTGAGGCGATGGGTTTAAGTTTACCGGGAACTTCAACAATGCCTCCAGTTTTTACCGAGAAAATAGTAATGGCGAAAGAGACAGGCTATACAATTGTTGATATGGTGAAAAACGGAATAACCCTTAGAAAAATTGTTACTCGGGAGGCGATAGAGGATGCAATGAGGATTATTTTTGCCACTGCGGGAGGAACAAATGCAATACTTCACCTTCTTGCCCTTGCAGATTCACTGAAAATCCCCTTTACAATTTACGATATAGACAGGATTTCTTCTACCACTCCATATATTTCTTCAATAGCACCCGCGGGAATCTATTCTGTTCCGGAGCTACACATTGCAGGTGGCGTTTACGGGATTATGAAAAGCCTTGAAAAATTAATTTATAAGAACAGGATTACAGCATCAGGAAAAAAAGTGGGAGATATCCTGAGAGATGTAGAAGTAAACGGCGAGGTTATAAGAAAACCTGATAATCCTGTGAGGGAAGGAAGTTCAATCCTTGTTCTGCGAGGAAATATCGCTCCAGTATGTGCAATTACAAGACCGGTTGTGGAGGGCGTTTACGGAGATGAATTCAGGGGTAAAGCAAAATGTTTTGACGATCAAGAAAAGGCACTTGAAGCGGTAGCAGAGGGTTACATAAAGGAAGGTGATGCTGTGGTAATAAGGTATCAGGGACCAAGAGGAGCGCCAGGATATGCTGAAGATTTCAAGATTGTTCTCCTTCTTGAGATACTCGGGATAAAAAATGTAGCAGTTATCACCGACGGAAGGTTTTCAGGTGCAACAAGGGGTGCCCTTTATGTTGGATATGTATGTCCTGAAGCCCAGGTTGGCGGACCTATTTCAGCAGTTAAAGATGGTGATGAGATAATAATTGATTTGAAAAGAAAGAGGATTGAACTTCTGGTTGAGGAGGAAGAAATAAAAGAGAGGATGAAGAAATGGAAACCAATACCACCCCGTGTTAGGGAAGGAATCCTTGTTGAGTGGTTCCGAAGCGCGACACAATTTGACAGAGGAGCTGTCCTTGAAAGACGAATTTTATGAATTGTGGGGATAAACTTTTTAAATTACTTAAACAAATGGTGGTGGAGTTATTATGACGAGAACCTCAGCATCTTCGTTTCCGACATTTTTCCAGGAATGGGGAAGGGTTGCTTTAAAATGAATTGCATCTCCCGCTCTGAGGGTTATATTTTCATCGTTCATAGTGTATTCCACACTTCCCTTAATGACAAAATGGATTTCCTCTCCTGCATGAGAGAGCTTATCTTCTCCGGATGTTCTTCCTTTTTTTATCTTGAGCAATACTGCTTCCAGTTTTCTGTCTCCTATCTCTCCTCCAACCCTCTCAATTTTGAAACCAAGTTCAGAGGTGTTTAAGACAAATCTTTCATTTTTTCGGGTAACCTGATATCCCTTATCTGTTTCAAAGGTCTCTTTTAAGAAATCCCTTATGTCCTTTTTTAGAGCCCTTGCTATTTTAGCCAATGTTATAATGGTTGGGGTCATGAGGTTCTGTTCTATTTTATAGACACCCGCTGGTGAAAGACCCGCTGCCTCTGCAAGTTTTTCTCTTGACCATCCCTTAGATTCCCTTATCTTTCTTATAACCTCTCCGAGCTTTAACAGGTTTTCCTTTTTTGTTTTTTTCATTTGAGATTATAGTAATAAATTCTTTTACTATTGTCAATGAAAGTTTTGATTTTCAATCTCTGTTAAATTTTTGGATTTTATTGATTTTTTTAAAAAGAATAATACCCTATTCTCATGAAAATTTTAAGGAAGATTTTTTATTTGATTTTTATGGGTTTTATTCGTTATGTATACAATTGGATTGTGATTTTTCTCATAACATTTACCTTTATAAGGGAAAGGGTGTGGGACATAAAGAGATGAAGATAGGCATAATAACTGAATATTATTATCCCCATCTTGGAGGAATAACAGAAAATGTGCACAATTTTTCCATTTATGCTGAGAGGATGGGATGCTCAATAACAGTTATAACATCTCATACAAAAGGTGAAGAAAGGGTTTCAGCGCCATTTGAAGTAATAAGGATAGGGAGAAGTTTTCCAATATACGGAAATGATTCCATTGGAAGGGTAACGCTTGGAATTGAACTCGGAAAAAAACTGAGCAGAATTTTTGAGGAAAAGAAATTTGATGTAATTCATATCCATTCTCCTCTGACACCGAGTCTTCCCATAATTTCTTTAAGATATGCAAAATGTCCAAAGGTGGGAACGTTTCACACATATTTTGAAAGCGCAAGGGGATACTCGCTCTGGAATAGGTATGTCCAGAGGATGATGGACTCACTTGATGGAAGGATAGCAGTTTCACAATCCTGCATTGATTCTTTGAAG
>JBBIVP010000226.1:0-2542 GCA_037439705.1 bacterium | reverse complement strand
CTCTCACTCCTTAATGTCGCTCATATCTTAACTTTTCCAGTGTTGTTGTGTTGGGGGAGTGTGTGACATTTCTTCTGGATTTTTGTTGTATTTTTTTTTCTCAGGATTATAATAAAAAAGATGAAAAGCAAAATAAAAATTCTGACGGTATTATTTATTTTGTTTGCACGCTGTGGAGAGCAAGGGATGGAGGAGGGATTGAGGGCTTTAACGGAAAACGAAAAAAAAGCTCCTGTAAAAATAAAATGGGAACCCTCTCAAAGACCATTTCCCGTGATTCCGTTTCCTAATGATTTGGCAGCGAGACCTGACCCATTATCAAGAACAGGAATAAGACTGAACCTTCCGTTGAATTCAATTACAAAGTTTGAAAGAAGGCAGAGGGAACTTATAAATGAACTTGATGGATTCTCCACATTTGGTCCAATAACAATTCCATTTACAGGAAGAATTGACCTCAATGGATTTTTTGAAAAAATGACAGACAACGATCTTTCAAACGACCCCCTTTATGTCATAAATATATCTCCTTCGTCAAAGGCATTTGGAAAGTTTGTTATTTTTGATATAAATTATGGATTTTATCCAATTAAAAGAGAACCAATTCCATTTAATCCCTTTGACCCGTTTAAGAATTATGAGAGCATAATTTTTCCCGAGTCAAATACTGCCCTTTTAAACGGAACCTGGCAGGAACTGACATGGTATGATACAGAGACAGAAACCCTCGTCCTTCGTCCAGTTATTCCCCTTGATCAGAAAAGCACCTATGTGGTTTTCATAACCAAAGAATTAACTGACCCTTTTGGAAATCCTGTTGGTTCGCCCTTTGATTACATAAATCATCCCCTTCAGAACAAAAAGATAAAGGAAGGGCTTGATATACTTCTTGATATACTTAAAAATATGGGGTTTGATGAATTTGATGAAAAAAATATATCGTTTGCCTTTTCCTTTACAACCCAGAGCATCACGGATGACCTTGAAATCATAAGAGATGGGCTCGATGGTAAAGGAGAGCTTTCTTATCTTCGTTCTTTATTTCCTCCAGAGATTTATGAAGTGTCAAATTTCAATTCAACCTGTGACACTCCATGGACAGAGAAAGGAGAAAAAGACACTCCATTTATCCTTCAGGCTGAGTATTTAAAACGCATACTTGAACCCTTTATCCCTCTGATAGACCCAATTCTGAGGGAGTATTACAGCGACAGTCCGGTTGATGTAAGGGATTTTCTTGATTTCAGTTATGTGGACTACTTTGTGTTTGGAAAATTTAAATCGCCCATGTTTTTCATTCCGGAAAGAGGTTCATTCCCAAAAGAGATTCTATCCTATAACCCTTCTTCAACGGATGTGACATTTCTCATAGCAGTTCCGAAGGAAACAGAAAAAAATAAACCTCCCTTTCCTGTGGTTATATTTGGTCATGGATACAGCGGTTCAAGGCTTCACGGTTTAATCTATGCCCCTTTATTTGCAAAATATGGATTTGCTGTTGCTTCAATTGATACTGTGGGACACGGACCTGAAGTACCACTTGCTGCCCTTCTCGGACCCATAGATTCAATTCTAAAACTTCCTGAAGACCTTCTTGAATCCTTCGGTTCCTTTATTGCTCCAGAAGGGGTTTCGGGAATGGAAATGGTGGAAAAAATTGGTTTGAATGAAGCATTCATAAAACTCCTCGCTATATGGATTGGTGATAAGATTTGTAAGCCTGTCAACAGTGCCTGGAGTGTGGAAAGGATGCTAAATTATCTGAGGGAAGACGGGATAATAAAAGTTTTAAGCGAGGGAAGGGCTTACGATGTAGATGGAGATGGAATTCCTGATTCCGGTGGAGATTTCTTTACAGCAGACCTTCCAAAAACCAGGGATATGATGAGGCAGACAATAATTGATATGATGGAATTTATAAGGATTTTAAAGAACCTCAAAGGAAGTTCAAGGGAGGACGGAGATTTCAATGAAGATGGAAAACTTGATGTTGGAGGAGAAAATAATGACCTTTTTTACATCGGGCAGTCAATGGGAGGGCTTCATGGAGGAATTCTTATGGGAGTTGAGAACAAGATAAAAAGGGGAGTAATAAATGTAGGTGGTGGAGGTTTCATTGATATTGCTCTTAGAACTGATCTTGTTCCTGTAATAAAACCCCTGTATACAGAGATTATGGGTCCCACGATAGTTGGAGGACCTGCTGAAATAAATGGCAAATTTGCAGGATTCCCGATAACTTTTAACAACGACAGAAGGGACAGAAAGGATAAATGGAGGGGTGAATTTGAAACAAAACCTGATGAACTGATAATTATAAGAAATTTGAACAACGGAGAGGTGAGAACGGGATTCGCAGATAAAGATGGAAATTTCTCAATAAGCATTCCTGCTGATGAAGGAGATGTATTGGAAATTTCAAATTCCGGAGGATCCATCACAATAAAAATAGATGAACTTTCAAAGGGAATGGGATACAGGAGAAATTCTTCTGATTTCAGGAGGTTGTTATGGTCTTCAATTATGGCAATAGATAGAAGCG
>JBBIVP010000225.1:0-2610 GCA_037439705.1 bacterium | reverse complement strand
CAGGTTTTATGGGGAGTGAAGCAAAATTTATTACCGCGGGACTTCCAGCAGTTTCAGGAATCTTCTGCGGTATATCTGCTCTGAATGGTATGAAGGGAACATCTGATGCCATATTCGGGAAAGGCGGTTTTCTTGAAAGGTTTTCTTTCCGACCAATTCCTGAGGTCTTAACAGGATGGGGTAAGGTCTGGACCACAAATACACTTTCCTACAAGATTTATCCCGGATGTGCCTACATTGATTCAGCCATTGATTGTATGATCAGAATAAAGAAGAGATTTGAAGAGGAAAGGGGAAGAAGAATTTTACCAACAGATGTGGAATGGATAAGGGTTTATGCCACACTCCTTTCGGTTGCCATGGAAAGGGCTTCTGAAAGGGGAATGGGTGAATTTCTTACCCCGGTGAATGTAAATTTTTCAATTCCACTTTCAATAGCAGTTTTACTTTCATCAGGAGAACTCTCCGTACAGACCCTTTCTCATGAGAATCTTTCTGCAAAGAAAAATGAAATAATGGAAATTGCAGGAGGGATTGAACTGTTC
Source organism: bacterium (assembly GCA_037439705.1). Classification (GTDB taxonomy): domain Bacteria; phylum JBBIVP01; class JBBIVP01; order JBBIVP01; family JBBIVP01; genus JBBIVP01. Next base: position 2,065 of record JBBIVP010000225.1, on the reverse strand, counting down.
CATGATTGGAAATTGACAGTAAACATGGTAAAGAGAATGACCGAAAAGGTTGATTTTATTTCCCTCGCTAAATTGAGATTAAATGAAATACCGATGCTCATAAGGGCTTTTAGAAGAGAACACGGGAATTTTCTGCGAATCAAGGACATAGGTTTAAGAATCCCTGTGAAAGAATTTTTCAGAAGGTCAAAAAGAAAAAGAATAAATGACCTTTCAGAAACAGAACTTGATTCATTTCCAATGCCTTTTTCCGCAAGGGTTGTTGCTAAAATTGGAGGAAAAATTTATGAGGAGTTTCAGGAGGATCCTCTTGGTTCCTCTGGAAGACCGCTGTCAGAAACCGAAGAGCTTGTTATCAGGAAGTTTGAGAAGGAAATGGGGGTTTATGGAAAGGAGAAAGGGGAAAAAATTTTGAAGGCAGTCCTTGAGATTGAAAAAATTGATAACATGAAGGAATTTCCGTTATGAAGAGGGTTCTTCTCATAAGCAGTCATCCCGTCTCATCAAAGATGGCTGGTCCTGGAATAAGGTATTATAAATTTGCAGAACACCTTTCAAAGGAATTTGATGTAATGCTACTAATTCCGAATGAAACCGACTTGAAAGCAAAGGATTTTGAAATGAGAAAACTGCCTTTTTCCGAGTGGAAGGATATAAAAAAGAAATTTGATTCTCTCGTAACGCAGGGGTACAGAATTCCGTTAAGAATTCTCTATTCCTTTGAAGGGGAAAGAATTTTTGACCTCTATACTCCCATGGTTGTGGAATATGAAGAGCATATAAGAGGTTATGGAAAGATTGAAAAAATTATCAAGTATGGAAAAGTTCTCTTCAAAACATATTTAATGATGAGAATTTCTGATGCCATCCTTTGTGCAAATTACAGACAGGTCCTTTTCTATAAGGGAATGCTAAAGGCATGGAGGATAAAGGAAAAGCCGTTCTTGATTGTGCCATCAGGAATTGAGGAAGAAGAACCCGACGGAAGAGATTATCTAAAATTAAATGGGTTCAGAAAAAATAATGAACCTGTATTTATATGGAATGGCGGAATATGGAGGTGGCTTGACCCATTTACTCCTGTAAGGGGAATAAGTGAGATGAAAAAAGAAAGAATTGAGGCAAAAATTCTTTTTCTTGGAAGGAAAACTCCAGTGAAGGAAGAAAAGGGAATTGAGATGACAGATGAAGTTTTGAAAGAGGCGGAAGAACTCGGGATGTCCGAAAATATTCTATTTGCTGATGGATGGGTGGAATATGAGGATTGCTTGAAATTGGTCTCCAGTTCTACCGCAGGAATATGCACATTTTATAAGACTCTTGAAACAGAAATTTCTTTCAGGACGAGATTTCTTGATTGTCTTTCCGGTTTAACCCCGATGATATGGACAGAAGGGGATTATTTCTCAGAATTAATAAAATCTCAGCAAATCGGCTTTGTGATTCCTCCTCAAGATGTATTGGAGATGAAGGAAGCAATGAAAATGCTTTTGAACGAAGAGATAAGGAAAAAGATGAAGGAAAGGATAAGGGAATTCAGGAAGAATTTTTTCTGGAAAGAAGTCTTGAAACCACTGGTTAGATTTCTAAAAGAGGGCTCTGTATTTTCCAGTTAAAAGCAGAATCCCTATAAAAACAAGTATTACGCCCGAGACAATATGGAAGACTATTGTTCCTTTTTTGATGAATTTTACTGCTGTTCCTACACCGGTTCCTAAAACGATGAGCGGAATTCCCAGACCTGCCGAATAAAAGGTCAGTAAAATGGCTCCATTCATGACGGTTTCTTCCTGCGAGGCAAGAGTAAGTATTCCTGCAAGGACAGGAGATATGCAGGGTGTCCAGCTGAATGAGAAGAGAATTCCTGCGAGAAAAGACCTTGCAAAACTTCTTTCCATTTTTGGTTCTCCAGCGCTAAATCCCATTTCAAGAAATCCGATTTTTAAAATCCCCATCATATGAAGACCGAGAATTATTACTATTGCTCCGGCAATTCTTATTATGTAGAACATATATTTTCTCAAAAAGAACCCTATGAGAGTGGCAGATGCTCCAAGCATGATAA
>JBBIVP010000224.1:0-2622 GCA_037439705.1 bacterium | reverse complement strand
TACCTCTGCAGGCGGGTATTCAAATGTTTTTACCCTTTTAAGAAAACACAAAAACTTTAAAATCCCCTTAATCTCTCCTATCTCAAAAGCCATCTTTGGATTTTTGGAAGAAAAAACATCTTCAATTGCCACAGCATAAGGCTTGTAAGTATCCAAAAGTTGAGTAAAAAATTTTGAGATAAGAGATATTCTCGTTTCCGAATTTGACGGAAGGTTTATAGAACCGCTAATCACCCCTTCTAAATTCTTCCCTTTTATTTCTACTAAAGCATATCCAATTTTTTTGATGCCAGGGTCTATTCCTATTATCCTTCTCCTATCCAACAAGTTTCTCCATCTCTTCGGTTGAAATATCAAAATTGGCATAAACCTTCTGAACATCGTCAAGTTCTTCTAATGCCTCCATAAGCTTGAGCATCTGTTCAGCCTCTTTGCCCGAAAGTTTAACATTTGTTTGTGGAACCATGGTAATTTCTGCATTTGTCCATTTAAAATTTTTCTCCTCAAATGCCTTCTTAAGTTTTTCAAAATCCTGTGGTTCTGTAATGACTTCAATTATGTTATCCTCCTCCTTCACATCTTCTGCGCCTAATTCTATAGCGATATCCATCACCTTATCAAAATCCACATCCTGAGAAGAAAAACTAAAATATCCTTTCCTTGAAAACATCCACCCAACACATCCAGCCTCTCCCATTTTTCCGCCGTGTTTTGAAAATATGTGCCTTATCTCCTGAGATGTCCTCTTTCTGTTATCGGTAAGGGTGTGGACAAGAACCGCTACACTACCTGGTCCATAACCTTCAAATATGCATTCCTCGTAAGCCTCTCCTCCTATCTCACCACTCCCCTTCTTTATTGCCCTTTCAATATTCTCCTTGGGCATATTTTCAGCCTTTGCTGCCATAATTGCCTGTCTCAATCTTGGATTGGTTTCCGGATCCGTTCCATAGCGAGCTGCTACTATTAATTCCCTAATGAGTTTAGTGAATATTTTTCCCTTCTGAACATCAACCTTGCTTTTCTTTCTTTTTATGGTGCTCCACCTTGAATGTCCCGACATTCTTTTTTCTCCACTATTTTTTAAATGATAAACCAAAATTATTTAAAATTCAAATCAACTGACAAAAACCCTTCAGGTAATTACCTGATTCAAGAGTATTAAATGTATGGCGGAGTTTGATTTTATTTACGAAATTTTATAAAATTTTATATATGAAAAAGTATCTGATAATATTTTTAATAGGTTTTCCCGCAGAAGTAAAAGCGGAGATATATTACAGGGTGGAGAAAGATGGGAGCATATATTTTACCGATATAAAAAGTGATACATCATTAAAGCCATTTAAGCCAAAGAAATCAAGGTTTGTCTCCTCAAGGCATAAGAAATTGATTCTTGAAATAATAAAATCAATATCTCAAAAATACCATCTGGAACCAGAGATTATTCAGGCTCTCGTTGAAGCAGAAAGCGGATATGACATTTATGCTGTTTCTGATAAGGGAGCAATAGGAGTGATGCAGTTAATGCCAGATATTATAAAAAGATATGAGGTCATAAATCCATTCAATCCTTATGAAAATATTGAAACAGGTGTGCGATATTTTAAATTTCTTCTTGACAGACTTGGAAAATTTAACCTTGCTGTAGCAGCCTACAACTGTGGGATAATAAATGTGCTCGCCTTTAACGATATTCCACCTTTTGAAGAAACGAGAAATTTTGTTAAAAAAGTAATGAAAATATATAATAACCTTAAAATTAAAAATGGGGGAGGATATGCAAACAGATAAAATTAAAGACCCATTCCTAAAAGCGAAAAGTTTTATGGCAAATAACGACCTTATAGGGGCTAAGGAAGAAATAGAAAGGATTATTGAAGCAGACCCTGAAAATCAGGTGGCATTAAATATGCTTGCTACAGTTTATTTCAAACTGAAGGAATACAGAAAATCACTTGAGTTTTGGAACAAACTTCTTTCTGAAAACAAAAATGTTCCTTCTCTGCACACAAACTTGGGGCTATGTTATTTTAAAATTGGAGAATATGAGAAGGCTCTTGAACACTTTGAAAAATCCATTGAACTCAATCCAACCCCTACAGTCTTGAACTACAAAGGGCTTGCCCTTTCAAAAATGGGAGATTTCAGAGGAGCAATGGAAGCCTTTCTCAAAGCAGGAGCAAAAAAGATGGCAGAAGAAATGAGAAAAAAGTTAGAAGAAGAAGGAAAGCCAGTAATAGAGGAAGAAACGGTGGAAGAAATTTCAGAGATGAAAGATGTTATCAAAAAGATGGGATATCCAGAGGGCGAGGGCTTCTATCATGAAGAAGGAATTCTTATGATAAGGGTTGAGAAAAATTCATTTTATTCCCGCCTTCAGAACCTCATATGCCTTACGGGAGAGTTATCATTCAAACCCATCAAAAAGAGATTTAAGGGAAGTGAAACCAAGGCATTTTTTAAGTCAAAAAACTTCATGCTTTTTGAAATCACTGGCAATGGCAACCTCTTCATGGGAATAAAAGAGGAAAACCTTTATCCATTAAGGATGGAAAATGAAACCTGCTACATAAATGAAGATTTTATCATAGGTTTTACATCGGAATTGGTCTGGGAAAA
>JBBIVP010000223.1:1181-2656 GCA_037439705.1 bacterium | reverse complement strand
GAACCTCCCTCCCATAAACATTACCCACCACAACCATTAACATTCCACCAGCCATCATTACTTTCTTGCTCATCTTTCTCCAGAACCTCCTTTTTTAAAATTATGTCTCATAACACATTACATTTTCAAGTTTTATGAATTTCCTGTGTAAAGGTCCGGTATTTTTTATGGTGTGCAGGGGGAAGAAAGGTGCATTTTTTCTCTTTCAGGTTAAAACCGTAGAAAAAGGGAGGAGGGTATGGATGCGAGGGTGAATGCTATAGAACCGCCTGGCACTATTATCACTATAATGATTTTTCTCAAATTCTCTTGCTAAATTTTTAAAGAGTCCTTTTAATCCCATTTATTGCTCTTGCATATTTTATATCTATTTCTATTCCTTCAAGTGGTGAAGGAGGAGGTATTTTTTTCATTTCCTTTGCAAACTCAAGTAATTCTTCAAAAATTTTAAAATTGTTTTGAGGTTCTTTTTTGATGAGTTCCATTTCAAATTTCTCAAGAAGTTTTTTGTGTTTCACCATCTTTCAACTGGCGCTCTTTTCTTCGGAAGGTATTGAGATGGTTCTTTTAACTTCTTTTCTGCTAATCTAAAAAGATATTTTCCTCTTTCTTCATTTATCACAGTTTTATCTCAATGATTTCCCTTTTCATCACTGAATATAATTTCTCTCTTCCTCTCTTTGTATCCATCAGCAATAAAATGCTATATCGCTCCCCTCGCCACTGAACCGAACAAAACAGCGGAAAGAAAGGCGTCCCCATGAACTTCTTTGATTTCTCTTATAATAAACCTCTCAATCAATTTTTTTAAGTCTCAAGACCATATTTTTCATAAATTTTATTCTTCTACCACTTCTGCTTCCTCAAAGGTTTCAATTTTTGCATCTTTTTTCAGGTTTTCAATGTAGTCTCCAAAAACTTTGTCATCTTTCTCCTTCTTTAAAAGTTCTTGAGCCTTTTCTTTTGCAGCGTCAAAACTTAAAACCTCAGCGGGTTTCCTGTCCTCAAGCTTTATGATGTGAAATCCGAACTGGGTTTGAACTATATCACTAATCTCTCCCTTATTTTTGAGTGCAAATACAGCATCTTCAAAGGGTTTAACCATTTTCCCTCTTGAAAAATACCCGAGGTCTCCTCCTGCTTCCTTCGTTCCAGCATCAACCGAGACTTCTTTTGCCAGTTTTGCAAAATCTTCTCCCTTTTTAAGCCTTTCCTTCACCTTCTTTGCTTCTTCCATTGATTTGACAAGAATATGCCTCGCCCTTATGGTTTCTGGATTTGAAAATTGGTCTTTATGAGTTTCATAATAATTTTTTACTTCTTCATCGGTAATACCTATATTCTTCGTTATATCATCCCTCAACTTTGATATTATCATCTGCTCTCTTAATTCTTTTTTGTATTCCTCTTCTGTCATCCCCTGCTGCTGAAGGGCGGTTTGGAAAACTTCTTCGCCATACTTCGTTTTAATAGCC
>JBBIVP010000223.1:0-1149 GCA_037439705.1 bacterium | reverse complement strand
GCTTCTCGCATCCTGAAGAAGGAGGGTTTGAACTATCATGTTCTGAAGAATCTGGCTTCTAATTTGAGACATCATATTTTGAAACCTTGGGTCATCGGGAGAGGTTTGAAACATCTGTACATAATAACTCTCAACTCTGTTGTAAAACTTTTCAAACCTTTCCCTAGAAATTCCTTCGCTGTTTACAACTGCCACATACTTCTTTGCCTTGTTACAGGAAACAGAGAAAAGGAGCACAAAACTTGTGACGAGTAGAAGCGTTTTCTTCATCTTTTCCTCCTTATTCTTTAATGATGGTAGCGACTTCTTTCGCAAAATAGGTTAAGATGAGATCCGCACCAGCCCTCTTTATTGAATAAAGGACCTCCATCATCAACCTTTTGCCGTCAACCCATCCCAATTTTTCTCCAGCCTTTATCAAAGAATATTCTCCACTTACATTATAAGCCGCAACCGGGATATTTGTCAACTCTTTTATACGGTATATTATGTCAAGATAAGAGAGTGCGGGTTTAACCATAACAATGTCTGCTCCCTCTTCTATATCCATCATTACTTCCTTGATAGCCTCTCTCGCATTCCTCGGGTCCATCTGATAAGTGCTTCTGTCACCGAAAGCCGGTGCACTTTCAGCAGCCTCCCTGAATGGTCCGTAAAAGGAAGATGCGTATTTTGCAGAATATGCCATTATGAGAACATCTTCAAATCCCTCATTATCAAGAGCCTTTCTTATTGCAGAAACTCTTCCGTCCATCATATCAGAGGGAGCCACAATATCTGCCCCCGCTCTTGCAAGAGAAACTGCTGTTTTTGCAAGCAGTTCAAGTGTTGGGTCATTCAATATCTTTCCGTTCTTAACCACCCCGCAATGTCCATGAGATGTGTATTCGCACAAACAAACATCAGCAATCACAATAAGTTCTGTCTTTCTTTTTATTTCCCTTATTGCCTCCTGAACAACACCCTTCTCATCGTATGCCCCGGATGCCATTTCATCCTTTTTATCGGGAATACCGAAAAGAATGACTGCTGGGATGCCGAGTGATTCCACCTCTTTTGCCACCTTTCCCACCTCTCTTACATTATACCTGAACACTCCCGGCATTGATGAAACCTCCCCGCCTTTTCCAAATTCCACAAAAATTGGAT
>JBBIVP010000222.1:0-2666 GCA_037439705.1 bacterium | reverse complement strand
AACTCTCACCCTGGTAAACCATTATTATTACTTTGTCCTGATTATCCTTTGAAGTAGTGAACTTCTCAACCCTTTTTACAGGAATTTTTGTATTTCTTTCTATAATTTTGTGAAAAGCGCCTCCTTTAACTGCAATTCCAAGGGAAATGGGAGTAACATCTATAAGAAGAATATCCTCTCTCCTCCTTTCAAGGGCATCCGCTTCTATGGCTGCTCCAATTGCTACTGCTTCATCCGGATGAACCCCTTTTAGAGGAGGCTTTACAAAAAATTGCTCAACTTTTTTTCTAACAAGTGGCATTCTCGTCATACCGCCAACCAATAGGACATCATTTATGTCATCTATCTTTATTCCCGCATCCTGGATTGTTTTATAACATATACCAATGGTCTTCTCCACAAGGTCATAAGTTAATGCTTCAAACTCTGCCCTTTTTATTGGGCGAATCAGATGGACAGGGTCTTTTCCAGAGGAAGAAATGAAAGGAAGATTTACAACCGTTTCCTCCCTTGTAGAAAGTTCAATTTTTGCTTTTTCTGCAGCATCCTTTAAACGCTGGAGACCCATCGGGTCATAATATATGTTCACACCCGTTTCCTTCCTCAAATGTTCTGCAAGAAGGTCCACAATCCTTGCATCAAAATCATCTCCGCCGAGAAATGTATCTCCCGAGGTGGCAAGAACTTCGTATATTCCCTCACTTATCTGAAGTATTGAAATGTCAAATGTTCCCCCTCCCAGGTCATAAACAGCGATTGTTTTTTTATCCTTTGCCCACCTCAAGCCGTAAGCAAGTGCGGAAGCAGTTGGTTCATTTATTATTTTTAGAAGCTCCAATCCCGCAAGCTGGGCTGCCTCCTTTGTAGCCTGTCTCTGATTATCATTGAAGTGAGCAGGAACTGTAACTACTGCTTTCTTCACCCCCTCATTAAAGAACTCTTCCGCAACCCTTTTCAACTCAACAAGTATAAATGCAGAAATCTCCTGAGGATAATAGTATCTCTCTCCAATTTGTACTCCTGCGAATCCATCGCTATTGGGAACAATTTTATATGGATACTTTTCTTTCAAAACTTTTACCTCAGGAGAATCAAACCTCTTCCCCATAAGCCTCTTTATTCCCCATATAGTCCTATCAGGATTCAGAATTGCCTGCCTTTTTGCCAGATGTCCTGCCAACTTTCTCCCTTTTGATGTAATAGTAAATACAGAGGGAGTAAGGTTATATCCTTCTTTGCTCTTTATGACCACAGGAGTTCCACCCACCACTGAGGCAACGACTGAATTAGTAGTTCCTAAATCAATCACTATTGTTGGCATATTTTTTATTATATACGATTAAAATTAAAATGTCAAAAAGAAACAAGACTTTCTGAACTTAAAAGAAATTTCGTATCAATTCTTGAAAGGCTTTTGAATATCACATTTCTTATTCCTGAATATTCCCTTTCAAGAGATAAAAGAAGTTTTTTTATCCTTTCCCTTTTCAAATCCCTTTTTCCGCATATCGGACATCCACAGCATATAACAGGTAAACCCTCCTGTTTTGCAAAAATTGCAAGTTCCTCTTCCTTTACATAAACAAGCGGTCTTATAACAGTTACCTTTCCGTTATCAGCAAGGAATTTCGGAGGCATTGCTTTTAATCTTCCCTCAAAAAAGAGGTTCAGAAAAAATGTAATAAGGACATCGTCCATGTGATGTCCGAGAGCGAGCTTGTTGCATCCGTATTTAGTAGCAAGGCTGTAAAGAATCCCTCTCCTCAACCTTGAACAGAGTGCGCAGAACATATCTCCATTATTCGTCTTAGAAGAAACAATGGAGTATATGTCAAATTTTTCCATTATGTACTCAGTGTATCCTTCTGAAATAAAAAATTTTTCCACAACATCGCTTCTGTATCCAGGAAATCCCTGGTCAAGGTTTACAGGGATAACTTTGAACTTAACAGGGGCTTTTTTCTTAAGAATTGTGATAACGCGTAGCATTGAAAGTGAATCCTTTCCACCAGATACAGCGGTTAAAATCACATCTCCCTCTTCTATAAGATTGAAATCCCTTATAGCCCTTCCCGTTCTTTTTCTAACAAAATTTGAAATGCTTGAAGACATCAAAAACTATCTTCTTCTTTTTTCTCTCCCAGGTGGCTCAATTCTTCTTGGCGTTTCAATTATTTTTGGACCACTCCTTCTATTATGAACCCTTATCACAACATCAGGAACAACTTGAATCCTTATCCATGGTCCATTTCTTCCATTTCCTCTGTACCATCTTCCGTTTTTGTAATAGTACCAGAAGTTTCCGTACCTGTATATAGAAGCATTTCCGACATAATAAACTCTTGTCTCCCTGTCCTCTACAAGACCCGGTGAATAGACAACTTTTCTCTTTTTGTGGACATTTCTAACAGGCTCTGGAACAAATAATATCCCCACAGGAATCCATGGACCCCTATAAGAAGGTGCTCTATACCATACACCATCTATGAACATATACCAGAATGGCCCAAAACGATATAACCCTCCTTCAGGCCAGTAATAAACACCTGTTCCAGCAAAAATCACAAGAGCAGGCTCCTTATCAAGGGATGGAGGGGGTGGAAATCTCATAGTATGAACATCAAGAACATCAGATGGAATTTCTGATGGTGAAGTTTCCCTCCATG
>JBBIVP010000221.1:0-2683 GCA_037439705.1 bacterium | reverse complement strand
ATTGAGGTTATGAAAAATAAATTTCCGGATGTTCTTTCAAAATTAAAAACCCTCCTTGACAGGAATCAGATAGACCTCATAAGCATTCATTACTCGGACCAGCTCTTTCTCGCATATCCAGTAGAAGATATGGAATGGTCTCTCAGAATGAACGAGGAGATAATCAGGTCTTCTGGATTGAAACTTTCCCCTGTAATTTTTGCACAGGAAGGGCAGACCGGTGAAGGTATGTTCAGATTTCTTAAAAATTATGGATACAAAATCCTGATAATTCCAACAGGACTTTTTGATTTTCTTCACAGTATTACTGATGTAAAACCATTATATACTATTGATGATGGGTACGGCTTGATTGGAGGAAGAGATATAGACGGAAATATAAAAGTTAAATGGACATTCTTTGGTGATGGAGAATTAGCGGTTACAGGTGGAAAAAATCCTTATTTAGGAACAGAGTTCAAAAAAAGCGATGATGCCATAAATGAAATGATATCGGAATTAAAAAGCCTTGAGGCATCTGGATGCAGTATATCAAAAATAAGCACTTTTGTTGAGGAAATTACATCCGTTTATTCACCAGATGAAATTCCACCACTCATTGATGGGACATGGCATCCCGAAAGAAGTTTGAATATGTTCAGGTGGATGGGAGGAGAGGGAGAATTTGCCACGAAGGTGGATGAGAAGGATAATGAGGTTTTAACGAAGAATTATAGAACATCCCTTCTTGTGAGGTCTGCGGAGATTTTGATAGACGAAAAGAACAGGCAGGACCTATTACCAAAAATTCTTGAAGCAAAAAGGAAAATTTTACTTGCGGAGGTTAGCGATTCAACGGGATGGAATCCATGGATAAATGAAATAAATTATAGCATTGAAAAGGCAGATGACTCTCAAAAACTGGCTGAAGAGGTGATAAATGAGATTGGGAGACCTCGTTATCTGTCTGTGAAGGAGAGAAGAAGTATGAGTTCGTATAAAGAATTGAAAACAGAAGAAGGAAAATTTCCCATTCCCTACACTGTGTCCGTTGAAGGATTCATTTATGAAGTGAAGGAAAGGAAATACGATAGAAGGGATGCGTGGAGATTGGAGATATATTTATCCCCCGACGAAACTGCGAAAAAGGACTTCAGAAGCATAAAGACAATTTTCCCCCTTTTTGAAAAGGTTATTGAGTATTCACCTGCTTTATCAAGAGAAGTGATTTCATATAATGCTGAAAATTTCTCGTTCAAAAGAACAGGTTTAGCCCTTTACAATGGACTCATTGGACTTGGTAACGGATACTACCTCATAAAAGATATAAATACCGTTCATCTGGCGGGAATAATTGATTTTGAAAACATGACCCTTGAATTCATTGATGAAACGGAGGACGAACCGAAAAGTTTTGCATTCATTCTTTATAAAGGAAGTAAAGAAGAAGCCCTTTCCTTCGCAGAAGAGATAAACAATTATCCTGTGCTCGAATTTGAAGAAGAAGGTTGCGGATGCACTCAGGGATATTCGTCCTCTTCTTTATATCTTCTTCTGATTCTGCTGTCATTCTTCGCCAGGAGATACCGGATTATCAGGGAATAGAGGGAATCCCTGTTTTTGCTGTTTCAATAAATTTCCTCCACATCCTGTAGCCCTCTGGACTTTCAAACAGGGCAAAATGTCCGTAGTTTTCAAACTGAACCGCAATCCCTGTTATGCATCTGTCTCCAATTTTTATGTTGCATTCTACCGGTGAAGAAACCGGGGTTATCCCCTTTATTTCTAAACCCTTATTCGGTTTTATAACCGGTTCAAGTAGAGGGATTCCGCCAGCTGCAATCATTGCATCAGTTGTCTGGGGAGGGGTGTATTCGTCTTTAAGTCCTTCAGAAACAAATATATGTTTCGGTGAGGTTGAGGTAATGAATCCTATGTAGTTTATGGAATCTGATGGTTCAAAAAAGGTCTGAAATAGATTTAGAAATATGTGGAATTCGTCCACCTTTTCACCGATTAAGAGTTCAAGAAGGGGTCGTATTTCAAATGGCAGAGATTTGAAAAGTAAGGAATATGTGAGAAATCCACCACCGCCAGATACAACGCTTGCCTTTACTCTTTCGTCAATTCCGAGAAAGGGAACGCCGATTATTGCTCCCTGAGAGTGTCCCATGTAAAAAATTTTATTTCTGTCAAAAAATACCCTTCTATCATCGGGTGGAAGGGGTTTATCAAAGTTTTCAATTAGATTGAGCATCTGGGATAGCTCCGAAGATGCCTGAAGGATGTTATCCCTTGCAGCCCTCAAATTAAAGGGGTTAAAGAAAAGATAAGGGTCAAAATCGTTATTGGTCCTTTTTCCGTTGAATAATTCATCAAATCCAATTCCTGCACAGCCTGCTTCTATAATGTTCAGGGCGGAGCCATCCCTGACGAATGAATAGGCATCGCCTCCTGTTCCGTGTCCGTAAAGGACAACGCAATAGCCCTCTCCTTCTGGTTGAGTTTCCGGAAGGACAAGCACGGCGTTTCCTTCCTCCCATCTTTGAACCGATGGTTCGTTCTCAAAATCAATCTCCCCCCCTTCTTCAAGGTAAGGAGGATTTCCTTTCTGAAAAACCCCTATCTTCAAATCTATCTCATAAAGATAGAATCTTTTTATTATATTATGCCTTTTGTCCGTGAATAAACCTTTATACCTTAT
>JBBIVP010000220.1:0-2685 GCA_037439705.1 bacterium | reverse complement strand
AGCCCTTATTCTCCTGATAAGCCTTGTAATTTTTCTCTTGATAAGAAGTATTTTCAAAAATGTTAACCCTGAAAGAGGCTAAGGTTGTAGCCGGTTCATTTGTTCTTGGTCCGGTTTCTTTTGAGATGGAGAGTGAATATCTCGTGGTTGTGGGACCAAGCGGTGCGGGAAAGAGTATGCTTCTTGAGGTTATAGCGGGTTTCAGAAAATGTGAAGGAAGAATTTTTTTAAATGGTGTTGAAATTACAGGTTATCCTCCAGAAAAGAGACGAATTGGATTCTTGATGCAGGAACCCCTTTTGTTTCCTCATATGAATGTTATTGAAAACATAAAATTTGGTGCCAAGAATACAGATTTTGAGTTCATTGTTGAGAAATTGAAAATTTCAAAATTTGCTCACAGGGATGTTCACTCCTTGAGTGGTGGTGAGAAGCAGAGGGTTGCGCTCGCAAGAGCCCTTGCGGTTCGTCCATTTCTCCTTCTTCTTGATGAACCATTTTCCTGGCTTGACCGTGAAACTAAAGAGGGAATTGAGAGCGAGGTAAAATCCATTACAAGGGAGTTTAATCTTCCAGTGATACATGTGACTCACGATTTTGACGAAGTGTTTTGTCTTGCAGAGAGAGTTCTGATTTTAAAAGACGGGAAGGTGGTCCAGGATGGAAGTCCGATTGAAATTTTTGAGAGTCCAGCGGATGAGTTTGTTGCAAAATTTACAGGAAATCAAAACATATATACGGGATTCATTGAATTCAATGGGGGGAATGCCTTTTTTAACAACGGAAAAATTAGGCTTTTTATGGGAAGAAGAAAAGGGATTGATGGCGGATTTTCTAAAATTGCAATACCTCCACAGGAAATCCTAATTTCTTCTATTCCTTTTATTGAAAATGATGGGCCTAATATCCTTAAGGGAGTAGTTTCTTCTCTTTTGTTTAAAGGAAACCTCTACAAAGTGGTTATTGATGGAGATATAAAAATCTCAACCTCTCTTACGCCTCAGGAGGTGGAAAGGCAGAATATAAAGGTCTCAAAAAGGGTTTATGTCAAAATAAAACCCGAAGCAGTTAAGGTAATAAAATGAAAAATTTGTTTTCTCTATTCATACCCCACTTTACACAAATTATTATAACTCCCAACTTATACAATTTCTTCTGCTTATTTGAAATTAATTTTTTGAAAAAGTTAAGATTGTACTGAACATATAGATCGTTACCACCCTGTAAGTGTTTTTGAGGGGCGGAGCCCCATTTTTATCTTTTAGCGAAAGGGATTTATGGTAAGCCCTATTCCTTTCAAGGCACTCTACACAAAAAATAGAACCTTTTCATCCAATTTTATCATTTCCCCCGTGGTAACAATGTCTGAGAATTTAACCACCACCTCCTCAGCCAGTATTCAAGGACATAATCAAGGGAGAATCTGCACAGGGAAGTGTCTATTGATTTTATCCTCTTTACCTCATATATCGCCTTTTTTATATCTTCTATGTTCTCCTCTATATCACAGATATCTTTTATTTCTCTTATCTTCACGTCCTCTATCAACCTTACTGCCTTCTCCTTCTTCTCTTTTTCACCCTTTTCAACATCCAGGGAAGAAGGATATGTTTTCTATTATCAAATCGGGTAAATTGGATGTATCAAATATAATCTCTATTGGTTTTATCTTCATTAAAAAACCTGGCTTTTGCTTGAATCCCTATCTCCCCAACCTCCATCAGGATTCTGCATCCCAAGAATATATTCAACTGATTTTTTATCTGAAAGCGCATAAAGGGCTAATGCAGAATCATAAACATCGCTGATGTATCCCTCAGATATACCCCATCCTTTGTCTCTATTCTTGAAGGAGTTTAGTTTCTCAAGCATCCCCCCACCAAAATTAAGGGATGCAATCTGCCTTGAAAAATAATCAACGCTACTCGCCTCCAATCTGGTAAGAATTGCTATACCCCTCTCCATTGCATCCTGTGCTCTCCTATCATTACTAAATAACCTAAATGCATCAACGACAGATGAAGTATCCCTTATTGCTGTGCTCTCCTCATCAGCCCATGAACCATCTCCCCTCTGATTGCTCAAAAGGTACTCAATACCAAGCTGAATGCTCGGATGTTCTGCTACGGGTTTAGGTGGGACCTCAAGGAGCTCAGTTTCCATTATTCCCCTTCCTTTTGTCAGAAAGAAGAACTCATTTGCCCATGCCCGTCTTATATTGTCTATTGCCTTTAACTCTGAAGATGAAGGCGTTGTTCCAGGTGCTGTAAGATAAATAAATGCTGCTCTGAATTCCTTCTGAGAATCCTCTTTTGATGGCTTCCTTTCACCCACAGCAGATATCACATCAGATATCTTTATCTCCATTTTTGTCCCTTTAATAGTTGCGCCTGCAACAGGTATGTCTGTTGGTAGATATTGGGTTCCAGGAGCAGGTTCTATTATAAAAAATGGTGGAACCTCATCCGCTTAATAAAATCCCATAAGGTATAAATCAAGGGGACTGTATCGGGTTAATATTTCATCTGCTGTCCATGTCCCATCACCGTTATCCCTCCAGTTTGAGCCATACATTACAGAGCCATCCGTATCAAGAAAGAAATTCCAGTGTTCATTATCCTTACCGAGCAAATCCGTTCTTATATTCCCCTCGTTATCCCTATTCTTCACATACACTCCCCATCT
>JBBIVP010000219.1:0-2718 GCA_037439705.1 bacterium | reverse complement strand
AGAGGAGATTTTGAAAAAGTTAAGGGAGAATAAAGATAAGATAAAAACATACCGCAAATGAGAAAAGCGACATTAAAGAAAAAATTTGAAAACCGAAGGGCAAGATATTGTTTGGAATAAATCCTTACCAGATTCCTTCCACAAGGTATTGATGGATTGAACGGGCTGATATCCTCGCATCTCCCATGGCAAGAATCACGGTTGCTCCACCCCTCACCACATCTCCACCTGCCCACACTCCTTTCTTTGATGTCTTACCTGTTTTCGGGTCAACAACTATGTTCCCCCATTTACCTGTTTCAAGTCCTTTTGTTGTCTTCGGAATCAATGGATTTGGAGATTGTCCTATGGAAACAACCACCGCATCAACGGGAATTCTAAACTCAGAACCCTCAATTGGAATTGGTCTCCTTCTTCCTGAAGCATCGGGTTCACCGAGTCTCATTCTTATACATTCTATTTCCTTTATCCATCCAAAATCATCAGCAATATACCTTTTTGGGAGGGTCAGAAACTCAAATATAACTCCCTCTTCCTCTGCATTCTCTATTTCTTCAAGCCGAGCAGGCATTTCCGCCCTTGACCTTCTGTAAACAATTCTAACCTCCTCTGCTCCAAGCCTTAAAGCGGTTCGCGCAGAATCCATTGCCACATTTCCACCACCTATAACTGCTACCCTTTTTGCCCTCTTTATTGGAGTATCTGACTTCGGAAACTCATATCCCCTCATAAGATTGTTCCGTGTCAAATATTCATTGGCGGAGTAAATTCCATTATAATGTTCTCCCTCAATCTCCATGAACCACGGAAGCCCTGCTCCTGTTCCAAGAAAAACTGCATCAAATTCCTCAAAAAGTTCATCAAGGGTGGCTGTCATTCCAACAACAAAATCAAGCATGAGATTCACTCCAAGTTTCTTTATGAAATCAACCTCCCTGTAAACTATTTCCTTTGGAAGCCTGAATTCTGGAATTCCGTATGTAAGAACACCTCCTGGAGCATGCAGTGCTTCAAAAACAGTAACAGAATGCCCGAACTGAATT
Organism: bacterium; assembly: GCA_037439705.1. Classification (GTDB taxonomy): domain Bacteria; phylum JBBIVP01; class JBBIVP01; order JBBIVP01; family JBBIVP01; genus JBBIVP01. The sequence continues at coordinate 1,675 of JBBIVP010000219.1, read as the reverse complement.
AGGTCACTTGCTATTGTGAGCCCTGCTGGTCCCGAACCAACAATTGCCACTTTCTTTCCAGTAGGAGGAGAAATTTCAGGAATCTGAAGTTTTCCAGTTTTTGCCTCCCAGTCTGCTGAAAACCTCTCAAGCCTTCCTATAGCAATGGGCGCTCCCTTTTTTTCAAGGACGCAGAATTTCTCGCACTGTTCCTCCTGCGGACATACCCTTCCGCAGACAGCAGGAAGAAGGTTTTTCTCCTTCAATTTTCTTATCGCCTTATCAAAATCCCCCTCTACTATATGTTTTATAAAAGCCGGAATATTAATCTCAACAGGACATCCCTGAACACATAGTGGCTTTTTACACTGAAGACACCTCTTTGCTTCCTCCATGGCAAGTTCAGGCGTATAACCGAGAGCAACCTCAAGGAAATTTTTCCTTCTGACCTCAGGTGATTGCTTTGGCATAGGAACTCTTTCAAGTTTTATTTCCTTAGGCATTCTTTTCTCCTTTTAAAAATCCTTCATGCATTCCATCATCATAAGAGAAGTCATTTCCTCATCAACATACGCTTTCTTTCTCATAATCAGAACATCCCAGTCAACCTCATGGGCATCAAAATCCGGTCCATCCACACAGGCAAACTTCATCTTCCCTCCCACATTTACCCTGCAAACCCCGCACATCCCTGTCCCATCAATCATTATGGGATTAAGGTTTACAATGGTTTTTATTCCAAGAGGTTTTGTCTTTTCTGCTACCTTTTTCATCATCAATGTGCACCCGATTGCAAAAACCCTGTCTATGTTTCCAAAATCCTGTATAACCCTATCTATTATTGCATCCACATGTCCTTTTAATCCTTCCGAACCATCTCTTGTAAGTGGATAAAATGCATCCGCACAATTTATGTGCTTCTCCCTCCAGAAAAGAAAAGCAGATGACCTTGCCTCAATTCCCACTATAACAGTATTTTCCATCTCCTTTAGTTCTTTTTCAATGGAATAAATGGCACCTATTCCATAACACCCTCCTATCAAAAGCACCTTACCAAATTTTTCAATGCTGGACGGCGTTCCCAAAGGACCTGCAACCGTAGGAAGCACATCCCCTTCTTTTCTCATTGCCAGCTTTCTCGTTGATACACCTGCCTCTTCAAAAACAATTGTTATGGTTCCCTCTTCCCTGTTATAATCACTTATGCTTAAAGGAATTCTTTCTCCAGTATCATCAGCTCTTACTATTACGAACTGCCCCCCTCTCGCTTTTTTTGCAATATATGGGTGATAAATCACCATTTCATTGAAGTTCGGAATGAGTTTTTTCATCCTAACAATTTCCTTCATTTCTCAAGATTCCCCTTTGGAATAATTCCCTTTGCTTTCATTGAAAGAATTTCATGAATCTCTTTAAAAGAAGGAATGATTTCCAGAACTCCTTCTTTAATGTTGTTCTTTATGAAAACCTTCCTTTCTACCTTTTCTTCACCCAATTTTAAAAACACCTTCTCACCATTTTTAAGAGCGTATTTCCCCGCGTCTTTTTCATTTATGTATATCCCATCCGCATCCATTATCCTTTTAAAGCCCTTCATATTTGAATGAAGTTCAAACCCTCTGTAAAAGCCTGTAAAGGTTTTTGGATATATGTAAAACTCTTCATCATTTTTAAGTAAAGGAAGGTTTATTATATC
>JBBIVP010000218.1:0-2731 GCA_037439705.1 bacterium | reverse complement strand
TCTTTTGCACTTCCATTAATTGCAATGAGAAGGATTATGCTACTTAATAATCTCCTCATAGTATCTCCTGTTTTCATCCTCGTGTATTTCGGGAAGCCCCTTTTTGAGGATTTCAAGAACTTCTCTCCTCAATTCGTTCAAAAATGTTTCTTCTTTTTTCGGTATTTCAACCCTTTCTGCTGAGAGTCTATTCCCCATTCCTTCACCCTCTTTCAAAAACCTCGCAATTCCCTTCCATCCCTCTTCAATCTCTGAAAGTCTTTGAGAAGTTTCGTTCTCTGCACTTTTTAAAGAATTTATGGCTTTTTCTTCAGATTCCATAGCATTTTCCATAAGTTTTCCCCTCAGCATTCCTTCAGCATCCTCCATGTGCCTTTTTGCCTCTCTTAGCGATGGAATAACCCCTCCCATCTTTTCCAGCAACTCCTCTGTTTCTGCCCTTATGTTTTTCTGTTCATCACCGAGTTTTTGTGCTTCATCCATCGGGATTTCCTCATATACCCTTCCACTTTTTGAAATTCTTTCCCTCAATTCATTTGCCTTTCTTGCAAGTTCATAAAATTCTTTCTCGTATTGACCCAAATTATTGCTCATTCTTTCAAATTCCCTGAGGTAGAATTCCGCATATTCTCGCTTTCCTGCTTCAAAGGCTAATTTATAATCTCTTAGAACTTCTTTTAATGTCTCAGGATTTTTAAGTGCCCTTTTGAGCCTTTCTTTAGAACTTTTGAGAACTTTTTCGGTTCTTTTCATAAGTTCATCAAAATCTTCTGATGGAGAATTTCCTCTGCATTGAGAGATAGCGCCTTCTGTTTTGTTTTTCAGTTGTGTTTCCTTTTCTATGAGAGAAGAGATTTTTTCCTTCGCTTCTTTAAGGTTTTTGAAGAATTCCGGGTTTCCTCCCATTGCTACGGTTCTTCCAGCATTTTCAAGGTTCTTTATGAGTTCTTCAAGGCTCTGAATGTATTCATCAGGAGATTTTTCCTTCATTGATTCCATTGCCTGAAGTGCATCCGGATTGATGAATTCTGTGATGATTTCTGATGGAAGTTGTGAGATGAGTTCCTTCAGTTTTTTCATTTCCTGTTCCGCTTTTTTTGTTAGAATTTCAGCCAGTTCTTTTTTGCCTTCATTCAATGCTGATTTTGCCATCTCAACGAGTTTTTTTATTTTTTCTGCCGTAGCGTATGCATCAGAGATTGTCTGAAGTTTCAATTCCTCAGTAAGTTTATATACTATTTCTTCTGCCTCTGATACCGCTTCTTTTCTCATAAAAGAAGCCACTGCTTTTTTGAGATTTTCAAGTCTTTCCGGAAGGGATATGAGAAAAGAGGTTAAAAATTTTGAAAATCCCATACCTTCAAGGTCTTTTTTTATTGCCTCTGCCTCTTTTTTGATAATGGTAATCTCCTTAATGAGTTTTTCTTTCTGGACTTTTTGAGCATAATATCCTATTGCCCGAGCAAGTAGTTTAATGGTTTTTTCATAAAGGTTTCTTATATCTTTAAATTTTTGTTCTCTGGCGGAGGATTCTCCAATTATGTGAATGTTTATGCTTTTTGACCTTGAAATTTTTGGACCGCTGACATAATCATTATCTTTAACCTCCACATATAAATAAATGTCAACATCTTCTGGAAATTTTGAAGTTTCAAGAAGGAATTTTCCATCTTTCCTTTTTGTGTTTTGAAGGGGTTTTTCATAATTTATCCTGAACTCACTCCCTGAAACAGAATAGACCAGTTGAATTGATGATATTCCGTAATCATCTGATGCTGAAAACTGGACTTCAATGTCCCTTTCACCGCTTTTCATAACTATATCCTCCCTGGGATAACTCAACTCAACCTCAGGATACTCGTCCCTTTCCAGTTCAAAATAGAAGGGTGAATGATGTCTTATGGAAAACCTGTTTTCTATCTGAACCTCAAATTCGCACTCCCTTTCCATGGGAAAAGAGATTTGGTATTTGTCGCCAGTTTTTTCAAAAGGAATTTTTTCTTCACAGAGCCTGAATGAAGGTGCTCCTTTTGTTTTTATGAGGGTTGCGTATATCTCCACATTTGAGCCCTTCAAAATTTTAAACCTCCCACTTGTAGTTCTTGTTTCATATCCTTCAAGTTTTGTGTAGGGAGGAGGGGTTATTTTTAAAATCGCTTCTTTGAATATCTCCGGAGAGAGAAAATACCTTTTTTCAATTTTTATGAAAGAGAAGGAGAAATAAATACCGCAGGAGATAAGAAAAGTGAGAAAAATGTAAAACGGACGAAGGAGCCTTTTTGCAAAATCCCTTTCCGGCAGAAGAAGGGATAAAACCCTTTTCAGATAAACGATTTTGAGTTCATGGGATTCCCATGGGTGTTGAGAATTCACAATTTCAAGGGCATTTCTCATCTCCTCTCCAGTTCCTGAAAGGAAACTTATCTTTTTTTTCAGATTCAGCATGTGAAGGAAAAGGAAGAAGCCTGTAAAGAAAGATAAATAAGTTATCCTGAAAGAGTTTGTGAATTCAAATTTGAACAAGAAAAATAGAATCTCGATCCAGAGTAGAAAAATTAAACCTGTAAGGAGGCTTTTGAGGCCGGAAAAGAGGATATAGAGAAAAAGAAATCTTGTGTGTTTGTTTTTGAGGTAACCACTTAACCTTTCATATTCTGTTTTCAGATTCTTTTCCATTATAGATTTATCTTATCTAAAATTGGAAAATATGGCAAATTTGTCATCCGCCGTC
>JBBIVP010000217.1:0-2740 GCA_037439705.1 bacterium | reverse complement strand
AAAAGGAGCAAGTGGTAGCATACACAATGAGATTGAAGAAATATAAAAGATGCGCTAATATGGAATTATAATAAAAATGGAGGTTTATGTGGAAATAGCTATAAAAAAACTGAAAATGTTTGAAAGGAACTCAAAATGGCTCCATAGACATTACAATGAGCTCATTAAGAAGTATCCATATCAATATGTAGCAATAAAAAACCAGAGGGTAATTGACCACGATAAGGACATAAAGAAGTTAGTGGAGAGGATAAATAAAAAGTATAAGGATGCGAGTCTGGTTATCCCGATAAAATATATCAGTCCAGAAAAAGTAGAACTCATACTATGAGACTCAAAGGTTACTGGGGCGAATATGATGCCCCATTTATACATGCTGAAGTTTTATGTGAAAATTTTAACATAAAAGGTTCCGTTGAGTTTCTGGTTGACACTGACTCATCAAAAACTATCATTTCTGAAGGAGACAGGGAAAGGCTTGGGATAGCATATTCCCAACTCCAGAAATCAGACAAAAAATCGGTAGGGATTGGGGGTTCTGTAGAGATATATTTTGTACGAGATGTAAAACTTGTTTTTGTATCGGATGATGGCAAAATTCATACAGAAAAATTGAGTGAAATGTTTGTTCCAAAGCATAAGCCCAAAACTAAAGAAGATGAAGAGAAGATAAAGAAAATCCCAAGTCTTCTTGGTAGGGATATACTTAACAGATACACACTTGTTATAAACAAGAAGAAAAAAATTATCATTATCACTGATGAAGATGGCTGGGTAAAATAGAGAGACATGTCCTGCAATATCACTTCTTAGGAGGCTCTATCACCTCCACCCCTTGAGGGAGTTTGAACTCAAACTCCTTATCCTCAATACCCTTATTCACCTCAATCTCTTTAAACTCTATAACGGTCTCATTCCCGAGATTGTCAAGAAGGCTTGAACTCCTTACAAGGAATTCTTTTGTATCAACGCATATAACAAGTTCTTTCATATTTTCTATAGGGGTTTTTGGGTCCAGATTCAGACAGATTATGTCTTTCTTGGAAGATTTTATACTGACCTTAAACTCCTCGTTGAGTTTTCCCATTCCGGAAAGGAAATTTGATGGCGTGCTGGTTGAAAATGCTGTTTTCATATCTGCTTTCATCGCCCTTGATTCATCGGGCATGTAAAACCATATCTTTTCTCCATCACATACAACAACTTCTCCTGAAGAATATTCCCACTTCATTTTATCCGGTCTTTTAAATCTCACAATCCCTTCGTCCTTCTGCGTTCTACCTATATTCCTGTATGTTACCTTTTGAACGAACTTCGCTTTTAGTTCATTTATCCCCTCGTACTTTTTCTGAATCCTGTTTGTGACTTCTGAAAGGTCAAGTGCTGAAGCCTTAAAGGCAAAGAACAAGACTGCCATCACCATTACCATTTTCTTCATCTCTTTTCCTCCTTATAAATATATTTTCCAGAATTAGGGTCTTTCACTATTATTCCTTCTTTCTCCATTTCTTCTATTATTCTTGCTGCACGATTGAAACCTATTCTCATCCTTCTCTGAAGCTTTGAAATTGAAATTTCTCTTTCCCTTCTAACAATCTCTATTGCTTCTTCGTGCCTCTCATCGTGAAAACTCTCTTCTTCCTTTTCCTCATCCTTTTCTTCTTTCTTTAATTCCTGAAGGTTGAGTTCGTATGAAGGCTGACCCTGACTTGAAAGGAAATCAACAACCCTATTTATCTCCTCATGAGAGACATAGGCTCCGTGAACCCTCTGAAGCTTTGAACTCCCCGGTCTCATAAAAAGCATATCCCCTGCTCCGAGAAGATGTTCAGCTCCTGCTACATCAAGAATGGTTCTTGAATCAATTTTTGAAATGACCTTAAATGCTATTCTTGAAGGAAAATTCGCCTTTATAATTCCTGTTACCACATCCACTGAGGGTCTCTGTGTAGCAGACACTAAATGTATCCCTGATGCCCTCGCCATCTGAGAAAGCCTTGTCACATATTCTTCTATTTCCTTTGGAGCGGTAAGCATGAGGTCTGCCATTTCATCTATCACAATAACAATTCTGGAAATCACCGGATATTCATCCAATTTTCTGGTTGCCAGTTTGTTATATTGCTCTATATTCCTCACTCCAAGATTGTTCATCATCCTGAACCTCGTTTCCATCTCCTCAACAACCCTCCTTAAAACCTTTGGAGCATCCTTCGGACTGCTTATGACTTCGCAGTAGAGATGCGGAATCCCATTGTAAAGGGTTAATTCTATCATTTTTGTATCAATCATTATAAACCTGAGTTCCTGAGGAGTTTTTTTGAAAAGTAGGCTCATAATTATTGAATGAAGGCATACACTTTTTCCGGATCCGGTGGTTCCGGCTACAAGAAGGTGGGGCATTGGCTCAAGGTCAGCTATAACCGGTTCTCCGGAGATGTCCTTACCAAGGGCGATTGGAAGTTTGTATTCTGTCCTTCTGAACTTTTCAGATGAGAGAATCTCTGATAGATAGACTTTTTCCCTCATCCTATTTGCTATTTCTATCCCGATCCTTCCCTTTCCGGGAATTGGACCCACAATTCTTACACTTTCAGCCTTCATTCCGAGAGCAAGGTCATCTGCAAGGTTCAGAATTTTACTTACCTTTATACCTGAAGCCGGTTCAAATTCAAAAACTGTAATAAGAGGACCCGCTCTAACCTCTGCAACCTTTCCCTCAACACCAAAATCCCTTAAT
>JBBIVP010000216.1:0-2742 GCA_037439705.1 bacterium | reverse complement strand
TTGCTTTCCTGTTCTGAAAACTGTCATATTTAAGATATCCTCTTTTTTTCCATAAAATTCTTCAAAGGCTTCAATTGCCTCAAAATATTCCTCACATTCATCAGGTCTTAGAGTGCATTTTCCACTTATTAAGTCTTCAATGAATTTCGGTCTTTTTATAATTTTTCCATTTCCCTTCAATTTTGAGGTTATGAAAACAGCATAAGTGGCATTTTCTTTTAACGGAAAACCTGGAAATGGCAAAACCGCCAATGTGTTTTCAGGAAGGTACTTTGTCCTATGGGGGAAAAACCTCGTTAAAACCGGCAGGGCTTTTCCTCTCTCGGGTGAATTCCTTTCCACATTTAGAAAGATTATGCTACTGTCTTTCGTCGTACTTAATTCTGGTTCGGGGAGGGAACTTAACAATATCTCGCCCTCAAATCCAAAATAAACTGCAGAATTTAATCCAAACCAGTTTGCCTTTGATATTACCCTCAAATAATCTTCAAGGATGGAAGATTTAGGAACATCAAAATATGAAAGCAGAGGAATTGAACCATCTTCTTTGAGATACAGGGAATTTGGAAATGGAACGGATAAAAATCTATTTGTCCCTTTTAACTCATCCGGATTGAACACAGCAAAAAAATTTTCTCCTCCGCATCCGAAAAACGCAATGAGAAAAATGCTAAATAAGGTCTTCTTCACCTTTTCTTATAATAGTATCTTTAAGAAATTCATCTCTTGGTTCTGGATAATCTATCATGTAATGAAGTCCCCTTGATTCCTTCCTCATGTAAGCCGACCTTATTATCAGCTCTGCCACCAGTGCAAGATTTCTAAGTTCAAGAAGTTCCACAGTTGGAATGAAATCCCAGTAATACTGATTTATTTCCTCCTGAAGTAGTTTAATTCTGTTGAATGCCCTCTTCAGTCTCTTGATGGATCTCACAATTCCAACATAGTTCCACATGAGCCATCTGATTTCTGTCCAGTTCTGGGTGATGACAACTGCCTCATCAGGGTCGGTTGCTTTTCCCTTTGACCAATCCGGAATGTCTGTCGAGGGAATCGTCCATGTTTTAAAATTTTCTTTTGCATGCATTGAAGCACGGTGAGCAAAAACCAGTGCCTCCAGCAAAGAATTACTTGCAAGTCTGTTGGCACCGTGAAGACCGGTATGAGAGGTTTCACCTATCGCATATAATCTCTCTATTTCTGTGGAACCATTCATATCCACACATACTCCTCCACACATATAATGAGAGGCAGGGGTTACGGGAATGGGTTCTTTTGTCATGTCTATTCCAAATTTGAGCAGGGTTTCATATATATTCGGAAATCTTTTTTTAAGAAAATCGGCATTTAGATGTGTCATATCAAGGTAAACAAACCTCTCTCCTGTTTTTTTCAGTTCAGTGTCTATAGCCCTTGCTACTACATCTCTTGGAGCAAGCTCCTTCACAGGATGGTATTTGTGCATAAAAGGAGCTCCATCTTTTGTTCTTAGAATTCCACCCTCGCCCCTCAATGCTTCTGATATTAAAAAACTCCTTTCCACTGGATGGTAAAGGCAGGTTGGATGAAATTGAATGAACTCCATATTTGCAACTGGAACCCCTGCTCTGTAGGCAATTGAAACTCCGTCGCCGGTGGATGTATCAGGATTTGTTGTTACAAGATACACCTTTCCACTTCCTCCCGTTGCCAGAAATGTTGCTCGGGCGAGAACCGTAAGGATTTCTTCTGTTTTTGAATTTAAAACATATGCTCCATAACATATATTTTTTCCTTTTTTTTCAATAAACTTGTGATGGGTTATTAGGTCGATGCATACATGGTTTTCAAGTATCTGTATGTTTTTTATAGATTGTATTTTCTCAAATAATACATTCTGAATTTCTCTCCCCGTGATATCTCCTGCATGAAGAACCCTTCTTTTAGAATGACCTCCCTCCATTCCAAGGTCGAATTCCTTTTCGCCTCCTGCTGTTTCTTTAACTTCAAACTTTACGCCGTATTCCATTAGTTCCATTACTCTTTGCGGGCCCTCTTTAACCACGCTTTCAACAACTTCTCTTTTACACAGTCCTCCACCTGTTCTCAATGTATCGTTTATGTGGAGTTCAAAGGAGTCTTCATGACTCACCACCGCAGCCACTCCTCCCTGTGCTCTGTAACTTGAGGAATCATAAATGCTTCTTTTTGTTATGAGAAGAACATCTCCGTATTTAGAGAGTTTGATGGATGCCAATGCTCCTCCTATTCCGCTACCTATAACAAGAAAATCTGTATAAACCTTCATTTGTCAGTCTCCACAAGTTTTTATTGTAGTTTTATCCGGGAAAAAATCAAGGAAGTGATAGGGTAGCCCCATTAAATGAATTTTTTGATGGAGTGTAACCAATTTTTATCATTTCAGCGAATGAGAAGTGTGAGTTATTTTCAAACTGATTTTCCTCCAGAAACCATGTTCGTATGTACAAAAAGAGAGTTCTGAGAAATTTGTAATGTACATAAAGATCATTACCACCCTGTGAGTGCCCCGTTTTTATTTTTTTCTTTTTTGGCGAAAGGTATATGTTGGTAAATTGAAATTAGTTTATCAAGTATGAAGGGCGGGAAAATGGGTTGGTTCTGGTAAGACTTACCCTTGCTTATTCCCGTCATCCTCGCATTAAGCGGTAGTAAAATTTTTTCCTGAATGTGCATAACTTTTTCTTGAGATAATCCTCCCTATTGTCCATCTGAAAAATTATT
>JBBIVP010000215.1:0-2751 GCA_037439705.1 bacterium | reverse complement strand
TAAATCCAGATGCCAAAAAATAATCCATCTTTTTTGAGAGAGGATTTACAATTTTGTTTGACATTTTGTAGTTCTTGGATTGTTTTTGGTAATTGGAGGTTGCGGCGGGAAGGGTAAAGCTCCCTCTCTTCTGGTCTTACACAACTGGTAATTATGTGTACTCCTCACCCTCTATTGGGGACATAGATAATGATGGGAAATTAGAGGTTGTCGTTGGGTCGTGGGATGTCAATGTATATGCCCTTTCAACAAATTCTCCGGTTTCATCTCCAAACCTTTTGCCTTGGCCAAAATTCAAGCACGATATAAAGAATACTGGATTTTACACAGGAGACCCAAATCCACCATGGTAATGGTGGTCTGATTTTATAAACAAATAAAAGATTTAGTTAATTGAAGAAAAGGGTTGAGGGTTTATAATATAACAAGAATAGACGAGCAAAGATTTTTTCTTTACTATGTTCTGTTGAGACTTCTCTTTTCTTAAAATATAATTGTATAAAATATAAGATACATGACTGAAAGGTATACAATTATAAGGGCTTCAGCGGGGGCAGGAAAAACAACAAATCTTGTTTTGAGGTTTTTGAATACCCTTTTTCGCCTTTATTCTAAGGGAAAGGAGGACAAGGCTTTGCTGAAGAAAATTCTTGCCATTACATTCACTAATGCAGCAGCGGATGAAATGAGGGAAAGGGTTATAAAAACTCTTAAGGTCCTTTCAATTCCGAAACTGGACCATGAGATTTATCAGCAATTTAAAAATCTTCTGGAAAATTATTCTCTTGATGAATCGGATGCGAGCAACATTCTTGATTTCATAATCAATAACTACTCTGACCTTGAGATAAGAACAATAGATTCCTTCATCAATTACCTCATTTTTTCCATTCCTTTTTCTGTTGAAATTTTTTTAACACCTGAAATGGAGATAACAACTTCTGAGTTTTACATGGATTATGCAACAGCCCTTCTTCTAAAAAAATATGCAACGGATGATAAAGTTAGAAAAAGTGTTGATGACTTTGTCACAGCCCTTTTTGAAGAAGCAACAGGAAATGAAAAAATTTCATGGTATGTGAAAAATAATATTTCTAAAAAGGCAAACGATTTCAGAAAAAAAGAGACGAATTTTGCAGAAGAAATTGACTTTGATTTTTATGATGAAGGGAAGTCAAAAATGGAGGGAATGGAAAAAAAGGCAATTGCAAAATACGCTTCCTATTGCTTACTCTATAAGAAACTGAGGGATGAGCTTAAAGAGGTTCAGCAAAAAATGAGAATAGTCTTTATCGACGAACTGAACATGATTGCAAAGGGGATAATAGAGGAAAACGACTGCGAGGTGATATTTGATAAAATCGGGGATATGATTTTTTATTTCATGATTGACGAGTTTCAGGATACCAGCAGGGCTCAATGGGAAAACCTGGTAAAACTCATACACGAAGCCCTTGCTAAGGAAGGTGAATTTTTCTGTGTGGGAGATCCGAAACAGGCTATATACGGCTTCAGGGGAGGGACTCCAGAATTGTTTGAGGAGGTTTCTACCCCTGGCATGTTTCCAAATGTCAACAGAGATGAAATAAACCTTGAAATAATAAAGGAGAACTTCAGAAGCGTAAAGGAGATAGTAGAATTTAACAACGAGATTTTTAACTCTGAGCATCTTAAAAACTGGCTTAATAAAGAGGAAAAATTCCATGACTACATAGATATGGATAAGTTTGTGGAGAAAATTGAAAAGGTATATGGCGATTCATCGCAGATTGCGGTAAGGAAGGAGAACGGGTTTTTGTTCGTAAAAAAACTGGAGACCGATAAAGAGGAAATTTATGAGGAAGTATTTAAAAAATTGAACGAATTTAAAATTTTTGAAAGATTCCCAAAGTCTGATATATGTTTCCTTTTAAGAAAAAATGACCATGTTCAGAAATGGACATCTTTTCTCCTTTCAAAAAATATACCGGTGGCATCAAAAAGAACGATGGACATAAGGGAAAATTTTCTTCTGAGGGAAATTGTTGAACTCCTTCGCTTCTTTGATGCTCCTTACGAAAAATTTCCATTTGCATCTTTTATAACAGGAAAACTTTTTGAGAGGGTGAACAGAATAAAGGCGGAAAACTTTTACAGGTGGCTTGAAGAAAAGCGAGAAAAGGAGTTTCTTTACCGTGAATTCCAGAAGGATTACAGGGAACTATGGGATACATACTTTTCTGAACCCTTCAGGGCAGTAGGATTTCTTCCCCTGTACGATTTTACAGTAATGCTTCTTAACGTATTTAAGGTTTATGAGCTCTTTCCGGAATATTTGCCATTTCTTAAGTATTTTGAAGAACTGATAAACTCCTTTGAAGGAAAAGGCATTTTCACCATAGGAGACTTCATCAAAAAATGGGAAAAGAGGGGAAAAGATGAGGATGAGTTTATTCTGGATCTTCCTTTTTCTACTGATGCGGTTAAGGTAATGACTATTCACAATGCAAAGGGGCTTCAGTTTCCTGTGGTGGTTCTACCTCAGGTTTCTCTGACATTTAAGGATAATGTTTTTGATGGAAAATTTGTGCCCTACAGGGAAGAGGGAGGGCTTAGATTTTATTATTTGATAAAGGACGCACGGGGGGAAGATGAGGAGTTTGTGAAAATTTTCAAGGAACATGTCGCAAAGGAGTTGCTTGAGGAGATAAACTCCCTCTATGTGGCGATGACAAGGGCGAGGGATGAACTGTATGTTTTTTTACCTTTTCC
>JBBIVP010000214.1:0-2776 GCA_037439705.1 bacterium | reverse complement strand
GTTTTATTGCTGCGATATTTACGACTGTCATTGTTATTGCTGTAATGAAGGCAATGTATTGTGGTATCTGCCCCCATAGTTTATCATCCCACAGTTCTCCTCCTCTTTCGGATAGAGCACTTAATATGAACCTCATCATAAAGGCAAAACCGGCAGATTTCGGACCAACAGAAAGGAATCCCGCAACAGGAGCAGGAGCTCCCTCGTATGTATCAGGCGACCAGAAATGAAACGGAAAAGCGGCAATCTTGAAAAGCATGCCAGATGAAATAAGTAAAAATGCAAGAACACCTACAGCCCTGTTTGTTTCCATATAGTAAATGGCTGTATTTATAGCCTTGAAATCTATCTGCCCGGTAATTCCGTATAAAATGGAAAAACCATAAAGCATTATTCCGGAAGAAACTGCTCCGAACAGAAGATACTTCATTCCTGCTTCCTTTGAGGCATATGATTTTATGTGCATGGAGGTGAGAAGATATGAAGGAAGGCTCATCATCTCAAAGGCAAGATAGGCTATGAGCAGGTTTCCTGCAGAGGGAATTATGAGCATTCCAAGAACAAGGGTTAGAATTGCAACATAAGGTTCTCCCTCTCCCTTCTCTATTTCGGTAGAAAGATATGAAAGAAGAACAGCAATTATTCCCGATAAGCAGGCCATTATTCTGAAGAACGATGAAAATGCGTCAATATATAAATTGAAACTAAAAATTTTTGTTTTCACTTCATAGCCATAAATCAGAACTGTAAAGGCTCCCAGAAGACCTATGAGTGGAATTGTCCAGAGATAAGTCCTTTCCTCCTTTTTTGTGAGGAGTTCTATTATGAGAATAAAGAGGATGCTTACAAGGATTATTATTTCTGGAACAAAAATTTTTAAGCTCTTTAGGAGGGTTGCTGCAAATAACTTTTCCATTCTACCCCGTTACAATTTTTATTATCGCAAGAAGGGTCTCTCTCATCATATCTATCACAGGAGATGGATATACACCCACGAAGATAACGATGATACCAATAGGAACAAGCGTAAAGAGCTCTCTTTTGTTGATGTCGGGAAGGTCTTTGTATTTCTCATTTAATTGTCCAAGAAACATCCTGTGAATAACCCAGAGAAGATAGGCTGCTGTTATAATCACAGTGGATACAGATATTATTGTCCTTACGGGAAATGCCTTTATTCCTCCTATGAATACGAGGACTTCACTTATAAATCCATTGAGCCCTGGAAGCCCCATTGCTGCGAAAAAGGCAAGGGCAGTAACTCCTGAATAAACAGGCATCTGCACTGCAAGACCTCCAAATCTGTCAATGTCCCTGTGGTGGGCTCTGTCATATATAACTCCCACAATCAAAAAGAGCATAGCGGTTATGGTTCCGTGATTGAACATCTGCAAAGCACCGCCTATGACCCCGCTTTCCTTGAACGATGCCATACCGAGAAGGCAGTAGCCCATATGGCTTATTGAGGAATAAGCAACGAGTTTCTTCATATCCCTCTGTGCCATCGCTGTCAATGCTCCATAAATCATGTTTATGACGCCCATAAATGCCAGAAAACTAGCAAAGTATTTTGTTCCTTCAGGGAAAAGAGGGAAGTTAAATCTCAAAATTCCGTAGGTGCCCATTTTCAAAAGGATGCCAGCAAGAATCACACTTATTGGAGTTGGTGCCTCAACATGGGCATCTGGTAGCCATGTATGGAATGGAAAGACCGGAACCTTTATCGCAAAGGCTATGTAAAGAGCGAGCCATAAAACTCTCTGCAGTTCAACAGAATAGGAAGACCTCATTTCTATAAGTTTTGGAATGTCAAATGTGTGAGGGGTATTGTGGAAATAAAGGATGAGCATTGTAACAAGCATAAAAAGGCTTCCGAGGAGGGTATAGAGGAAAAACTTTATTGCAGCATATTCGCGTCTTGGACCACCCCATATTCCAATGAGAAAATACATGGGAAAGAGCCCGACCTCCCAGAAAACATAGAAGAGGAAAAAATCCATTGCGAGAAATACGCCGAGCATTCCTGTTTCAAGGAGTAGGAAAAGGGAAAAATAAGCCTTCGCTCCCCTTTCAATTCCCCATGAGGCAAAGATGCACAGAAAGCTCAAGAGGACTGTAAGGACAACCATAAGAACGCTCAAGCCATCAACTCCCATGTAATACTCAACATTAAATTGGGATATCCAGGTTTTCCTGACGACAAACTGAAGACCAGGAATGGTTCTATCAAAACTTATGAAAAGGTAAATTCCGAGAAGAAGAGGAATGAATGTAAAGAAAGCGGATGTCCATCTTATTGCTTTAAGGTTATCTCTCGGAAGAAATAAAACTAAAACTGCTCCGAGAAGAGGAATGAAGGTGATCAAAGTTAAAAGATTGATTCTTATAAATTCTCCCATCTCTTCATTACCTCCTTAAAAAATTCATAGTCCAAAAAGAACAAATAAAAGAAAAATCAAAAGCACACTACCTGCAAAAACGAGATAGCCCGGAAGAATACCAGTCTGAATTCTTCTCAAAATATCACCTGCCTTTAATGTGCTCGTCGCTGTTAGATTAATTGCTCCATCCACTCCTGCATGGTCAATCAAACCTGATGTATCTGCTGTTAAAATCCCTGCTTCACCTGTCAGGTTTACAAGGCGATCTATTATGTGTATGTCAAACCACCTGCATATATCTTTTATGAGCATCATTCCCTTCACGAAAACTGCGTTATAAATCTCATCCACATAGAATTTGTTGTAAACGAGCGTATAAAGACCTTTGAGTGCCT
>JBBIVP010000213.1:0-2791 GCA_037439705.1 bacterium | reverse complement strand
TTTCCTCAAAATAATTGAAATAAGGGCAACCATCCCTTACTCTAAAGAGAAAAAATTGAAAGGAGGTCGGGATGGTTGCCTCAATACCAAAAGGAGTATACACAATGAGGAGTAAAATAGCAATCATTCGGCTATTTTCAATTTTTTAATTTTTTAAAACACCCCCTTAAAAACATAGTTTGCGGGTCCTGTCATGAAAATGTGTCCTGAATCACCCCATTCAATAATGAGTTTTCCGCCAGGAAGAAAAACCTCAGCCTTTCTTTCAGTAAAATTTTTCAGATGGGAAGCGACGAGTGCAGCACAGGCACCTGTTCCACAGGCAAGCGTCGGTCCGACACCCCTTTCCCACACCTTAACCTTGATACTTTTTCTATCAATCACCTTCACGAACTCAACATTGGTGTTTTTGGGAAATATCTGGTGGCTTTCAATAAGTGGCCCAAGGGTTCTGAACTCCTCATCATCCGGGTCCATAAATATTACTGTATGTGGATTTCCCATGGAAATGCATGTTATTCTTAGCCATCTTTCCTTCACCCTCAAAGGATAATCAAGAATTACTTCTCCCTTAGCCTTGACAGGGATTTCATCGGGGTGAAGTTTCGGAATGCCCATATCAACCATTATTCCATCATTTTTTATGAAAATTTTTTTTATTCCTGCAAGGGTCTCAACATCAATTTCATCTTTGTTAACCATACCGGAATCCCTTGCATAAAGCCCAGCACACCTTATTCCGTTTCCACACATCTCTGCCTCGCTTCCATCAGGATTGAAAATCCTCATATAAATGTCCGCTCTTTTGGATTTTCCAACCACAAGGAGTCCATCGCCTCCTATCCCGAAATGCCTGTCAAGGCATTTTTTAGAAAACTCACTGTAGTTTAAATCCGGATACTTTTCACCCTCAATCAAAACGAAATCGTTCCCGAGTCCTTCCATTTTCACAAACTCTACTTTCACAGTTTTACATTTATAATTTCTCTATCTCTTTTTTCAAGGGAAAAAGTAGAAAAATCCCGGGAATTGTAAAAATTGCAGTTATCGGGAAAAAATTTATCCATCCAACCCTTTCAGCAAGAAAGCCTGAGGTGGGCGAGATGAGTGTCCTTCCAAATGAGGCAATTGATGAAAGCAGGGCATACTGGGTGGCACTGTAGTTTTTATTGCATATTCCCATAAGAAGAGAAATGAAAGCAGATGTGCCCATCCCTCCTGAAAGGTTCTCAAAAATTACTGAGAAGAAAAATATTGGATATGATTTTCCATAAATTGCCAGAAGGGTGAAGGAAAGGTTTGAAATCCCCTGAAGGATGCCGAATAAAAGAAGAGAATTGAAAAGCCCGATTCTTGCTATCAAACCTCCTCCGGCCATCGCTCCCAGTATTAAAGAGATAAGTCCAACTCCCTTGTTTATCGTTCCAACATCAGCAGGACTGAATCCAACCACCTTTATGAGAAATGCTGTTATAAGTGCTCCCGCGTATGCATCTCCTAATTTGTAAAGGATTATGAAGATTAAAAACAAAACAGCCTTCCTTCTTGAAAAAAAATCTATAAGTGGAAGTTTTATGGCAGAATCAAGGGTTTTTGGAGGCTGAATCTCGCCTTCAGGTTCTTCTGCAAGCAATGTCCATAAAACACAAAAAAGAAGAAGAAAGCCCATTATCATATAGCTCATCCGCCAGCCTATTTTTTCTGCCATAATCATGGCTAAAGCACCTGAGGTGAGCATGGCAATTCTGTATCCCGTAACAAATGTTCCGGCACCAATCCCCCTTTCCTTCTCACTCAAAATGTCCGTCCTGTATGCGTCTATAACAATGTCCTGGGAGGCAGAGGAAAAAGAGATGAGAATGGCAAGGATTCCAAGAAGAAGGGGAGTGTCAACGGGAGACAGGATTGCAATGGAAGATATAAAAATAAATAGCATAATCTGTGTGAGAAATATCCAGCCCCTCCTTCTTCCAAGAAAAGGAGGAATAAATCTGTCTATAATGGGTGACCACAGGAACTTGAGGGAGTATGGAATGGCAACACCTGAAAAAAGTCCGATTGTTTTTATATCTATTCCCGAATCCGCCATCCATGCCTGAAGCGTTCCTCCTGTGAGGGCAAGTGGAAGTCCTGATGAGAAACCCAAAAGCCCCACTATTACGATTTTTTTTGGATTTATTTCCAAAATTTTTATCCTTTTATAAAAAATTCCGTAATTCTGGGTTTTTCTCCTTTAAGCTCAATCCTTGCGAGAGCACCTGTTGGCAGTCCGAATTTTTTCTTTATTTCCTCAAATCCATTTCCCCTTGTGTAAATGGCACACATTCCTGTAATTTTTATCCCACAATTCACAAGAACCTCCACCGTGTTTATTACTGTTCCGCCGGAAGAAAATATATCGTCTATGAGAATAACTCTATCATTTTTTTTCAATCCCACACAGTAAAGTTCAGTTCCGCCCTTAAATGCCTTCTTCTGATGAATTACTAATTGTTCAGGAAGATTGTAGTTTCTTTTTCTCACTGCAACCCATTTGAGATTGTTTCTCATCGCTATAATCGGAGTTATTATGAATCCCTTTGATTCTATTGCCACCACCGTATTTGACTTTTTAATCTCATCGCCCATCAGTTTTTCAATACCCTCAACACAGGCTTTCAAAAACAGGGGGTCAGCCCTTGATTCAAGCGGAAGAATCACATACGGATATGGCTTCCCATCATCTGTATAAAATGTGGTAATTTTCCCTCTTTCACTGAACCTCTTTATTATTTTTTCAATCTCTTCCCTT
>JBBIVP010000212.1:0-2830 GCA_037439705.1 bacterium | reverse complement strand
AAAGGGTGGGAGCGGGTTGACCGAGTTTTATGTAGTCAAGCCCTACATCTTTTAATGTCTGGAGTTTGTTTTTTATTCTTGGGAAGTTTTTGAATATCTCAAATGCTTCCTCCACAGTGAGTTCAAGGACATCGTATATGCTCAATCCTTTGAACTTTATCTCAAGGGTTTCTCTATCAAATCTTTTTCCACCACAAACATCGCATTTCACATATACATCGGGTAAAAAATGCATTTCTACTTTTACCACCCCTTCTCCCTCACAGGCTTCACATCTTCCTCCTTTCACATTGAAACTGAACCTTCCGGGCTTGTACCCCCGAGCCCTCGCTTCCGGAAGCTGTGAAAAAAGTTCTCTTATGGGAGTAAAAGCCCCGACATAGGTTGCTGGATTGGATCTAGGGGTTCTTCCAATAGGAGACTGGTCAATTACTATAACTTTGTCAATATGTTCAATTCCTTCTAATGATGTATAGGGAAGCGGTGTTTCCTTTGAATTGTAAAGCTCCCTGCTGAGTGCAGGATAAAGGGTATCCGTAATCAATGAGCTTTTCCCTGAACCGGATACGCCCGTTACACATATAAAAACCCCGAGAGGAAATTTAACAGTTATATTCTTCAGGTTATTTCCTCTTGCTCCTCTCAAAATCAGATATTTTCCTGGAAGAGGTCTTCGTCTGAAAGAAGGAATTTCTATCTTCATTGCTCCTGATAGATATTGTCCTGTGAGGGATTTTTCGTTCTTCATAATCTCTTCTGAAGTTCCAGTAGCTACAACCCATCCTCCATGAACTCCTGCTCCAGGACCCATATCCACAACAAAATCAGCACTTCTTATTGTATCTGCATCGTGTTCAACAACTATCACAGTGTTGCCAAGGTCTCTCAACTCTTTTAGTGTTTCAAGGAGCATATTTGTATCCCTTGGATGAAGCCCTATACTCGGTTCATCAAGTATATAAAGCACCCCGGTAAGTCTTGAACCCAGCTGGGTAGCAAGCCTTATTCTCTGACTCTCTCCGCCCGAAAGGGTGTAAGATGGTCTATCAAGAGTTAAGTAATCAAGTCCAACTTTTTTCATAAATTCTAACCTGTCATTTATTTCCTTTACCACCCTCTCCGCTATCTTTTTTTCCCTTTCCGTAAAGTTCTCCCACATTTCATCTAAAAAATTTAATCCCTGAAGAACTGTCATCTTTGTCCACTCGTATATGTTTAATCCCATTATCTTTACTGACAGACTCTCCTTCCTTAAACGCGCTCCGTTACAGAGAGGGCAGGTTCT
This sequence comes from bacterium, assembly GCA_037439705.1. GTDB lineage: Bacteria > JBBIVP01 > JBBIVP01 > JBBIVP01 > JBBIVP01 > JBBIVP01. Next base: position 1,545 of record JBBIVP010000212.1, on the reverse strand, counting down.
GAATGTCATAAGTTTTTCCAGTTCGTATGCTTCCCATCTGTATTCGCTTTCCTCATACCTTTTCTGAAGATATTTGATTATTCCCTCAAAAGGTTTTCGGAAGTATTCCCTCCTTCCAGCCCTTTCAACAAAAAATTCTATTTCTTCATCAGTTCCGTAAAAAATTTTTTTCTTTATTTCAAGGGGAAGGTTCTTATAGGGAACTGTGAGGGAAAATTTATAGTGCTTTGAAATTGCTTCCAGCATATCAAGAAGGGGTTTCTCATTTGTTTTTATGTAATGGGGAATAGCCTTTATCAAAGGGAGTTCTTCGGAAGTAATAATGAGTTTTTCATCAAAAAACCATTTTTTCCCTATTCCTGCACACTCGGGACAGGCTCCGTAGGGATTGTTAAAAGAAAAAAACCTGGGTTCAATTTCCGGAAAATTGATTCCACATTCCACACACGAAAATCTGGTGCTGAAAAGTATATCCTTACCGTCTTCCGTTTCTAATCTGACAATGCCTTTCGCCTTTTCCACTGCCAGTTCAACGCTTTCCGCTATCCTTCCTCTTGCTTCAGGAGAAATCTTTATTCTGTCTATGACTACCTCTAAGGTATGTTTTTTGTTTTTATCAATTTCAATTTCAAGTGGCAATGTATATAAAGTTCCGTCCAGCCTTACCCTGGTGAACCCTGCCTTTGCAAGTTCCATAAGTTCTTTTTTGAACTCTCCCTTTCTACCCCTTATCACAGGAGCATAAATTATCGCTTTCGTTCCCGATTCCGTAGAAATAATTTGGTCAACAATCTGCTGAATCGTCTGCCCAGATATCTCCTTTCCACATTTGTAACAATGGGGTTTACCAACTCTTGCGTAAAGAACCCTCAGATAATCGTATATCTCTGTAACGGTGGAGACTGTTGAGCGGGGATTATGGGAAACACTTTTCTGGTCAATAGATATTGATGGAGAAAGTCCCTCAATGGAATCCACATCGGGTCTTTCCATCTGTTCAAGAAACTGCCTCGCATAGGAAGAGAGGGATTCCACATACCTTCTCTGTCCTTCCGCATAAAGTGTATCAAACGCAAGGGATGATTTTCCTGAACCAGAAACCCCTGTTATAACGATTAATTTTTCTTTTGGAATCTCAAGAGAAATATTTTTCAAATTGTGCTGTCTTGCACCATTTATTATTATTTTTTCCATCCAGTTTAAAAACTCACATCAGGTTTTGAACTTTTTTTCCTGATATTCACTATCTCAGAAGCAACTTTTATTGCCTGGATCATACTGTGTGGATTTGCTATTCCCTTCCAGGCAATATCATAAGCAGTTCCATGGTCAACAGATGCCCTTACAATAGGTAAACCCAGAGTGAGGTTTACTGCATCAGTAAAGTGTAGCATCTTCAATGGAATGAGAGCCTGGTCATGATACATACATACCACAACATCATATCTGCCGTTTACGGCAAAATAAAAAAGGGTATCAGAGGATAAAGGACCTTCCGCAAGAATTCCAGCATTTCTTGCATTTACCACAGCAGGAAGAATGAGT
>JBBIVP010000211.1:840-2844 GCA_037439705.1 bacterium | reverse complement strand
AAACAAAATATAAATTCTCATACAAATGGATACTATCTCTTAACCAATGACCAATCTGCATAGGACATAGACATTATTACCACGGGGAAAGGGGGTGGAGATTTGAGTTAAAAAATAAAAATTGCAAAAGGGTAATTATTCAGGAATTAGGAATTAAAAAGTAGACACCCCAAAGTGCATTAACCCTGTTTTGATTTTTACCTATGCCTAATTCCCAATCCCTAACCCTTGCATTTTTCAATTTGCATTCTGCATTTTGCATTTGCGCTATAGCGCCTACTACACCCCATTCGCTAAAAAATTGGGGGCACTTACAGGGAGTAATTCTCCATACATTGACTAAAAATTTGCATAAGAAAAGTTTTTGTTTGTATAATCACAAAAATGAATCCAAGGTATTTGAAAATAATAGCGCTTCTTTTCTTCAGCTGTGCAAGGGAACCTGTGGTTGGTGTCGTAAACGGTCAGCCTATATATCTCTGGGAATTAGAAATAAGACTGAAGGAATTGCGAATGAGAACAGCAGATACCAATGTTCTCAGAACACTTTTTTATCAGAAACTGGAAGAACTGATAAACAGGGAGGTCATCATAACATCCTTTCCTGATATTACAAACTCAATTCCGGTGGAAGATGTAGAGAGGGCGATGTTTAAGGATTATTCTAAGGAGGATGTGAAAAAAAATCTTAAAAGTGAAGGAATTTCCTACAACGAATGGTTTTACACGCACAGGAAAGATGTTTTAGCCCTACTTGTCCTTGAGAGGCTTTTTAAAGTGGAAAAGGAAGAAGAAAATCGGGTAGAGGTTAAGGACTCAGAAGAAGAACCCTCTCCCTATGTTGAGATTCTTCACATAGTAACCAATAAAAGGGAAGAAGCAGAAAAGGCTTTAGAACTTATAAAAAAGGGGACTCCTTTTGAGGAAGTGGCAAAAGAATTCTCCATATCACCTGAAGGGAAAAATGGAGGAAGATTGGGACCATTTTTTCCTGAAGAGATGCCATCCGAGTTTGATGTATGTTTCACAATGAAAGAGGGCGAGGTTAGTGATATAATAAAAAGTGCATACGGCTATCACCTTTTCAAGGTTTTAAAGAAAGGGAAGATGGAAAGGGCAGAGAGAACAAAAAGGGAACTGGAAGAAATCAAGAAAACGGAGAAAAAAGAGGAGTTTTTTAAGAACCTCGTCCTTGAACTGAAGAAGAAGGCTGAAATAAAAAGGAAAGAAATTTCATTTGAGAGTATAAGATGGTAGGAATTTTTTGCAGTTTGGTATTTATCGCTACAGAGGTTCTGGTGGACAAAATAGTGGCTGTAGTGGAAGGGAATGCAATAACATTATCAGAGGCAGAGGAAGTTGCTCGCTTTTATAACCTTCCCATGAAAGAAGCAATAGACTGGCTGGTTGAAATGGAAATCATAGAAATGAATGCAAGGGAAATGGGAATTGAGGTGAATGAGAAAGAGTTAAATGAAGAAATAATGAATTTGATGTCTCAGCAGGGAATCTCGCCCGAAAACTTTGAGGAAATTATAAAAAAGGAAGGTTTTAAAAACATTGAGCATTTCAAAAAGCACCTGAGAAGAAAAATTTTAAGAAATAAAATCTCTTTCTTCCTTTTTCAGAAAGAGGGTTCATTGAATGAGGAGGAACTGAAGAGGTTTTATTTAACAAATCAGGATAAATTCGTAAGCGGAGGGGAGGTGGAGGTTTTTCATATATTTGTAAAGGGAAGGGATGAAGCCTCATTGAAAAGAGCGGAAGGATTTTACAGGTCAATAAAAAACAGAAAAAAAGAAGATAGGCTTTCTGAAGTTATGAGGATTGCAGAAAATTATTCAGAAGCTCCTTCATCCAGAGAAGGAGGCAGAATTGGCTGGATTAAGAGAGGAGAACTGATAAAGGAAATAGAAGAGGTGGCTTTTTCCCTTTCACCAGGGGAAGTAAGCCCACCAGTTGCAGTAAAAAATGGCTTTCATATAATATTTGTCAATGATATAA
>JBBIVP010000211.1:0-830 GCA_037439705.1 bacterium | reverse complement strand
TACTTATAACAAAAAATTATTTGAAGGTCAAAAATATAAATGAAAAAAGGGAGGATTTATTAAAAGGATGGATAAAAAAACAGAAGAAAAAAGTGGGAGTAGAGTTAAAAGAACTGGAAACATTGAAAAATTAAATCTGCCCCTGATAGGGCTAACAATGGGCGATCCCACAGGGGTGGGACCCGAGGTGTGTGTAAAAAGTGCTATGAATCCCGAGGTTCAGTCAAGAGCGAGAATAATTATCTTCGGAGATAAGGGAGTAATAAATAAGTCAATGAAAATGCTTGGATACGATGGAAAGGTTCAGGAAATCTCAAAGTTCAAAAATTTCATCCCCGAAAATAATGTCGTATATGTGAGAACTATTTCCAATCTTAATACGGAAAGATTGAAGGCAGGAAGACCTGACAAGAACTGTGGGAAAGCAATGGTAAATTATATAAGAGAAGCAACAAGATGTGCTCTGAAAAACGAGATTGATGCGGTGGTTACCGCTCCAATCAATAAGGAAATAATAAACGAGGCAGGATTTCATTTTGCAGGTCATACAGAATTGATGGCTGACATAACAGGCGCAAAAAATTTTGCTATGATGATGGCGGGGCAGAAGTTAAAGGTTGTGCTTGTGACCACGCATATTCCTTTAAGGGATGTGGCAATCAACATCACACCCGGTAAGGTTTTCAGAACCATAAAACTTGCCCATTATGCGATGTGTGAATACTTCGGAGTAAAAAACCCGAGAATAGGGATATGCGGTTTGAACCCGCATTGTGGGGAAGGTGGACTCTTTGGGGAGGAAGAGAAGGAACTCATTCTTCCTGCTGTGG
>JBBIVP010000210.1:0-2878 GCA_037439705.1 bacterium | reverse complement strand
GTCCGTCTGCTTGTATCCAACCCCTACAACCTCATTCAGTGTTGGAGCCATTGAATTTATGCCGAGCTTTCTTATTGCTGAACAGCTCATCAAAAAGGCACAAAACATCACACTCACAACCACCCTCACCTTTTTTACTTTTGTCCCCTTCATTTTTTCACCTCTCTTCTGTATTCTTCAATAGTTTTTATTACTTCGTTAAGGAGATCGCGTGGATAAAGCTTGTCCGCAAGCTCATCCCACACCTTTTTAGAAAGTTCCTCTAACTTCTTGACCTCTTCATCGCTCCATTTCACAGGCTTTATCCCGTGTTCATACATACCTGCAATAGACCTTGCATTTGACTGCTGGATTTCCTTCACAAAATCCTCAAGAAATATCTCCATTGCTTCTTTCACAATTTTCTGATACTCTTCTGGAGTTTTATCATACATGGTTTTATTTTCAACAACTACCGCGGGTTCATACCTTATGTCGAGATCTATAATGTATTTTATCTGGGTATACCACTGAAGGGCAACACAGGCTAAAGGACTTGTATAGATCGCATTTATAAGACCTGTCTGTAAAGAGGGAAGGGCTTCTGGAACACTTGATGGAATTGGATTTATTCCCCATGCTTTAAATGTTTGAATGGCAACAGGTTCTCCTGACCAGACCCACATCTTCTGTTTCCTCAACTCTTCAAGGTTTTCAACCCTTTCTTTTGTATACATTTTTATAAGTCCCTGGTCAATCCATCCTATAAGGACAAATCCTCTTTTAAGAAAAAATTCATTGAACCTTTCAAAAAGTTTTTTTCTCACATAATTAATCTCACCATAGTTCCTGAAAAGAAATGGTAGTTCAAGAACCAGCATCTCTGGAGCAATCATGGAGATTCCATTTACTGTGAAACCTCCCATCTGAAGCTGATCAAGTTTAAGCTTTCTCACCATATCCGGTTCATCCCCCATTACACCCCCTGGATAGGTTATAAATTTTAGATGCCCCTTCGTCTTCTCTGCTACCCAGTTTGTTACAGCCTTCCACATGTTCATCCATGTAGAACCCTCGGGTGCAAGGGTTCCCATTTTTATTACATACCTCGGTTGAGAAAAGACATGGCCATTGAAGAGAAAAACAAAAACAATTCCTAACCCTATCCCTTTCCTCATTTACACCTCCTCAATGTGTTTTTCTGTATTCTTCAAGGGTTTTTAACACAAAATCAAGCAATTCCTTTGAATATAACTCACCTACCATCTTCGTATACACATTTGATACCTTTGCCCTCACCTCTTCAAGCCCTTCGGGAGGAACATCAAGGAGTTTTACACCGTATTCCGGAAACAACTCTATAGCCTTTTGGTTTGCCTTTCTTATTGCCTGAATAATTTTCGGCTCGTAGATTTTAACCCCTTCCTTCAAAACATTTTTTGAATTCTGTGAAAGTTTGTCATAAGATTTCTTTGATATAAGAAGTGCTCCTGTTCCGTAATCAAAAGGAACATTCAGCATGTATTTAACCTTTGTTGACCACTGTAGAGAAACCGCAGCAACTGGAGGTGCGTAAAAAGCATTGATTATTCCTGTCTGAAGGGATGTTAAAACCTCGGGAAGACCGAGTGGGACTGGTGAAAGGTAGTCGGAAAGTTCCTTAAATATAGCATGTGCAAGATTGTCAGGTGCCCAGACCCACATCTTTACACCTTTAAAATCATTAAGGTTTGAAATTTTCTTGTCAGTGAAAACATAAATGAAACCCTGTTCAGCCCAGAAAACCAGTTCAAAACCCTTCTCCTGAAACATCTTTGAAAGAATAGGTCTCATCTTTTCACATACATAATCAACCTCTTCATAGTTTCTGAAGAGAAGGGGAAGTTCAAGAAGCCTGATAGCGGGAACAACCTTTCCGAGACCAAGTCCTGAAAATCCACCTCCATGAAGTTGACCGAGTTGAATTTTTCTTAACATATCCGGTTCATCTCCCATTATTCCGCCTGTATAAAGGGAAACTTTTGTTTCACCACCTGATTTTGTCTCGGTATACTTTAAAAGTTCTCTTGCAATCTGTATCCACTCTGAGGAATCCGGAGCCACAGTAGCAATTTTAAGTGTTTCAACCGCTCCACCACTATTTGTAAGAAAAAGAAGAAAAGAAACAATTACTACAAGCGTCCTCATCCTGCTTCCTCCTTTACAGTAGTTTAAAATACTCATTCTTTCAAGCAACTCCATTATTCCTTTATAATATAATTTTCCTTTCAGGTCTTGATACAACCCATACATTGCCTGATGAGTATCTCACCACCTTTTCAACGAGATTTCCTGTTATAAACTGAATGAGAGAGTATCCTTTCCTTCCAATGACCACCATATAATTCCTTCTTTCATCAAGAAACTCCATTATCCCATCAATTGCATTTTCAGAAGGAATAACATGAATTCTCCACCTCACACCCTTAAATCCTCCGCAATTCCTCTCCACCTTTTTCTGTATGTTTTTCTCTATCTTTATTGAAATCTCTTTCAAAACATCCTGAGAGAATGAAAGTCCCTTCGTTTCCATAACATTAATTATCTCAAGAGGCACATTAAAAATTTTTGCGATCTCAAATGCCCTCCTTCCACATCTGAGAGAAAAAGGCGAAAGGTCAACTGGTAAAATCACGCTTTCAACCTTTAAGCTTCTTGATTTCAGGAAGAAAATATCCCTGTCTACCTCTCTCAATATCCTCAATGTGTTTGAGCCAATGAAAAAGGGCATGAGTTCTCCTCCTTCTGGAGTAATAAGAACTACATCCGGAGAAAGCCTTCTTATGGCACTTATACTTTCAAGGAATATATATCCTGTTTTAATCTCGTAGGATAAAGGAATGCCCGCCCTCTCAAACTC
>JBBIVP010000209.1:0-2930 GCA_037439705.1 bacterium | reverse complement strand
CAAAAAGGTGATAAAATTCAATTAAGGAGAAGAAAGATGGGAGTAAAAGAATTTAGGATTACATTCAGAACAAGGGGATTCACCGAGATAAAAAATATAACCGAAGAAATAAAGGAGAAGGTAAATGAAAGCGGTTTCAAAGAAGGAATTGTGGTTGTTTTTGTTCCCGGAGCAACAGGCGGAATTACAACAATGGAATTTGAGCCCGGAGCAATAAGGGACTTACAGGAAACCCTTGAAAGAATTGCTCCACAAAGCGGAAAATATCATCACGACCACAGGTGGGGAGATGGAAATGCATACGCTCACATAAGGTCAGCAATAATCGGGACATCGGTAAGTATCCCTTTTTCAAACGGAAATTTAGAACTGGGGATGTGGCAGAGCATTGTATTCATTGATTTTGACAATAAGCCGAGAAGAAGGGAATTGATAGTTAAGATAATTGGTGAATGAATGTTAAAACTTCTCGCTGGAATAGCATTCTTCCTTTTAGGATTTCAACTCCTTAAAGAGGGTTTAAGCACCCTTTCAACCCAGCAGGTAAAAAGGGTTATTTACAGACTTTCTGAAAATAAAATAAAGGGATTCCTCCTCGGTATAGTTCTTACATTCCTGTTCCAGAGTTCATCAGCAATGACATCAATGCTTGTGGGAATGGCGGATTCTGGAATCATAGCACTTGAATCCGCAGGTGTGATGGCTCTCGGAAGCGGAATCGGGTCTGCAATTACAGTAAAAATAATATCCTTCAACATATCATCCGCAGTTTATTTTTTGCTCATTATCGGGTTTATACTTTATCTCTCAAAATCGGGGAAGATAAACCTCTACGGAAGGATAATTCTCGGAACAGGTATGATATTTTACGGACTTATGGTCATGGAATCAGCCTTCTCTGTGGATTCAAACTCAAAGTTCCTCACTTTTTTACTATCCTTTCTAAAAGGAAATTATACCTATCTTTTCATAGCAGGAATAGTTCTCACGGTAATTCTACAGACAAGCGCATCGTCCCTGGGAATCCTTATGGGAATGTCATCAGGCGGACTCCTTTCACCTCCTGATTGTTTATCCTTTGTCCTCGGAGCAAATGTTGGAACCACATCCACAGCATTTATTGTCTCATTCAGGGGAGGTATTGAAGGAAAAAGGGTCGCAATAGCCCACTTTGCGTTTAAACTTATAGGAGCAGTTATATTTCTTCCGTTCATCAAGGAACTGAGTGAATTTTTCTTTCAGATTTCAGGGAAAAATCTGAAATTTTTCATTGCTGATTCAAACATGATTTTCAACATAATAAATTCCCTGCTCCTTATTCCATTTACAGGAATTTTTACAAAACTTTTGATAAGACTCCTTCCTGAAAGGGAAAAAACGAAAGGAAAACTACGTCTGAAATACATTGATAAAAAACTTACGGAAAACATTTCTGTGGCTCTTGCTCAGGCGCACAGGGAACTTATGAGAATGAGCGATGAAGTGGGCGAAATGCTTGAAAAGTCCATATCTCCTTTTAAAACCAACGAAGAAGAACTTATTTCCAAAATAAGGGAGATGGACGATTGCATTGATTTTCTTGATGAAAACATAAGAAAATTCCTCGTTGAAATAAGTAAGCATCCTCTTGACACTCAAACCGCATCAAAAATTTCTTCAATGCTCAGAATTTCATCAAACCTTGAGAACATAGGCGATACGATTGAAAAGGATTTGATGGACCATGCCCTGAAGAAGATAAAAAAGGGGGCAGTATTTTCAGAGGATGGAAGAAGGGAGATAGAAGAACTTCACAGAAAGGTATTAGAGTATTTCCAGTTGATGTGCTCTGCCCTTTCAGAATTCAATAAAGAAATAGCATTAGAAATAGTGAATAAAAAGAAAGAGCTCTATGATTTCACCTACGAACTCGTGAACAAACACTTAGAAAGGCTGAAATTTGGTCTGAAAGAAAGCGTTGATACAAGTTCTGTTCATCTGGATGTGATATCAAATTTTAGAAGGATAATATCCTTCATAGCAGATTCGGGAAGTTCAATCCTTCAGGTAGAATGAAAATTCTGATTTTTTTCTTAATTGCATTAGAGCCAATAGGAGAGAAAAGGATTGAATTTAAGGGAAAAATAACGATATATGCAGATGAATACATCTACTCTTCTAAAGAAAAAATATATCTGTTCAGCGGGAATATACTTTTAAGGGGTGAAAATTTTGAAATGAATGCTCCGGTGGCAATATACGATGAACTGGAAAAAAAGGTCTTTATAACGGGTGGATTTTTTTTAAGGACGAAGGAAGAAACTGTTGAAGGGGATGAGGTTGAGTATGATGTGGAAACAGGAAACTGGAAAATAACGATGGGAAAGGCTGAGGTTAAGAGGGGCATTTATTCTCTTGAAGCGGAAGGAATAAAAAGAAAAAAAGAGATGGATTACGAGATTTCCTGCGGAAGCTTTACACCATGCAGGTGTCCGGATGGAATTCCATCGTGGAGCATAGAAGGAAGAAAGATGGAGTTAAAAAACGACTGGTTCATAATAAAAGACGGAAATTTTTCTGTAAAAAATACTCCGCTTTTTTATTTCCCCTATCTTGCAGTTCCTGTGGTGAAAGAAAGGAAGACGGGTTTTTTAATTCCGAAAATGGGATATTCTGAAAGGGATGGATTTCAGTTCTACCAGCCATTCTTTATTACGATGGGCGAGGACAAAGACCTGACAATTGAAGGAGATATCCTTACAAGCAGGGGAATTGGAGGAAAGGGGATTTTCAGGTATGCAATTCCGTATGATAGTTATATGGAATTGAAGGGAAGTTATTTCCTTGAAACCTCATCTCAAAATGGCTATTTCTTTGATGTAATTAAAAAAAACGAGCAGAGATACTTTCTGGAGGAGAATTCCATTCTAAACTGGAGAAATTTTTCTTTA
>JBBIVP010000208.1:0-2942 GCA_037439705.1 bacterium | reverse complement strand
TCTTTATCTCCTCTTTTATTTCCTCAACTGGCTTCATAACTAAATTTTATAATCTTTTAAAAGACAAATCAAATAAATTTCTTACTTTTTCCATCGGCCTGGTAATAGTTACTATTACAAAAATAGCCCTGTTTATGGAGATATTCTTTTTAATTTTTCAAGATACTTTTGAGCCTCTTCGTAGTTACCAAGAAGTTGATATGTCTTTGCAATGGTTAAAAGGACATCCCTGTTTGATGGGTCAATTTTTAAGGCTTTTTTGAGTGGAATCAATGCGGATTCATATTTTTTCATTTCAATGAGGACAAGGGCAAAATCAAGGGGGGAGCGTGAATATGGTTTTATAGAAGAAGCCTTCTCAAAGTGTTTCAATGCCATTTCAAGATTTCCCTTCTGATAATATGAAACGCCGAGAAATTGATGAGCCCCATAGCATGGTGTTTTAAAATTCACTGCCTTTTCAAGATATTTTCTCGCCTCCTCATCCTTTCCTGCTTTTTTAAGAAGTAAACCAATTCTTGAGTACCACCTTGACTTATCAAATTCATCTACATTTTTCACCCATTTATATATTGAAAATCCGAGGAGGATAAAGAAAAAAACGAAAATTATTAGTGCAATTGTATCCGTTTGTAACCAATTTATTTTTTCTGATTTTTCACCCTCTATTTCTCTTCTCTTCCCAAACTTTGGGCGAGCAATTAAAAGGATTAAAGCACACATTGCGAGAAAAGAGAATGTAATAATTTTTCCCGCTTTATAGGAAAATGGGTCAAAGAGAAATTCAACTTTATGATTTCCCCTTTTTAAAAAAACCGCCCTTAAAAATGTGTAGGCTCTATAGATTTTTTCTTTTTTTCCATCTACATAAGCCTTCCATCCTGGATAATATGTATCTGAAAGGACGAGAAAACCATCCTTTTCGTTTTGGACCTCAATTGAAACCCTGTGAGGAGAATAGCCTTTTATTCTCACTATACTCTTATTTTCACCTGGATCTGAAGGAGATGGAGCAGGTTCTGAAAAATAAACCACTTCCGATGGTTCAAAAAGGTTATTTCTTAATGCATTTATTATCCATTTTTCATCAGCATAAAGAGCCTTTGAGACGAAGAAAGCCCTTGGGAAACCATCCTTAACCCTGTATATCTTAATTATGTCTGAATATATAAGCTCAACCCAGTCCTCCTTTATCACTTCAAATCTCAAGGGATTAACAATAATATATTTGACATTTAAAAGTCTCATCATATTTCTGCTCAAGAGGTTAAAAAACACATGAACCCTGTCAAAGATGAATGGTGAATTCTCACTAACTGCCTTAAAATAAAAATCCGGATAAATGCTCTGATATCCTTCAGGGCTTTGAATTTTTAAAAGTATGTTCAGGTTTGGCTGAATGCCAGCAACCCTGAAAATCTCCTTCTCGTTTTCCTTCAGTAAAAAGGATAAATGAGTATCGCTGAAATCAAGGTATTTCTTTTCTGCTGAGGTATTGAAGACATAACCGAGAGAAAATAGGTCAACCGAGACAAGGAGGAAGATAAAAAATTTTAAGAGTTTTTTATTTATTTTTGAATGGAGGTAAAAGATGAAAATTGAAATGAGCGTGAGAAGCAAAGGGATGTTGATTGCGGAGTTTGTTATTGAAAACCAGTCCTCTGGAAGAATGTCGTTTAATTTTAGAAGTATGAGAACTACTACAATCCAGAATATTCCATAGAACCTACCCGCAAACCTCAAAAGATTTTTTTCTGATGTTTCAAGTATGTTTATTCCTGTTGCTGAAAGGACAGAACCACAAAAACTTGTGAGAAAGAGAATCCTTTCTCTTACAAGTTTTGAAAATCCTGGAATGAATAATGCGAATGGGATGTCAACGAATGTGTCAATAGCCATAAGATATGTAAGAATGAATGTTAAAAAGTAAAAGGTTGAGTATGGATTTCTTCTATAAAAGAAAGAAAGGAATGCACAGCATATTGGAAGAATTCCGATGTATCCCGTAAATTCAAGAAAATTTTTGTAAGGCATAACATCACTGTAATCAATTGGACTTCCTGTTAGCCTTGGATATATAAGCGTTGAAAGGGAAATGAACCTCTTCAAAATCTCATCAGGTTTTATGAATTGAAAAAAATGGCTGAGAATCTCCGTCCATTCCATAGATGGTCTCTGTGAACTTGCATAATAAATGAGTTCAAATGTTGGAATCAACTGGATACTTGATAATCCGAAGGCAAAGAGAAAAATTATAAAAAAAGAAAAGAAGGGTTTTGAAAAGGAAGCTTTTACCTCCTTTGTGGAGAGATAATTGGCAAGGATTTTAAAAATCAGGTAGAAAAAAACCATAATGAGGCAGAAAAGAGCCCACTGGAGGTGTCTTGAGAGAAGGGACATTGAGAGAGAAATTCCACCCATAACGGAATTGAAAATCAAATTTTTTTCCATTGATTTTTCGTAGAAATAAAGGGTTAATGGAAGGTATGCTCCTGCATAGACTGCTCTTTCCCCCTCAAACCATGATACCATATTGTGATAACAGAATGCCCATATTATTCCACCCATTAATGAGGAGAATTTTTTGAGCCCAATTTTTCTTAAATAAAGATAAGAAAAGGCACCGCAGAGGAATAGGTGTATGAATAAGCCGAGTTCATGGGCGGTCAATGGGTCAAAGAAATAATGAAGTATGAGCCTTACCGGATGGAAGAATGAACTCTGTCCACTTGCATATTCCGGGTAGCCGGAAAATATATATGGGTTCCACTTCAGAATCTCACCTTTCTTGAGCATCTCATTGTAGATGGTATCAGGTGGATAAAAAATCTGAATGTTGTCCAATAACCACTTATTGTGGAAACTTTCTCCCCTTGGGTAATAAAATGTTCCATCATCAATCCAATCAAGTGGAAGGTATACCCTCCCTTTTATATCCCTTA
>JBBIVP010000207.1:0-3033 GCA_037439705.1 bacterium | reverse complement strand
TGATACCTGTAAACCTGCAACCCTTCTTTCAACGCAGTAAAATTTGCCCTCACAATATTCTCTTTTTCTGAAAAATATGCCAGTATCGTTTCCTCTACCTTATCAATATCAATTACATTTTTAATACCGAGAAATGCTCCAAGCATTATCATATTTGCAGATTTTGGAGTTCCAAGCCTCTCCGCTATTGCACTTGCAGGAATCTCAAAAATTTCTACATCCTTTCTTCCTCCATTCCACTGAACAAGAGAAGAGTTTATAAAAACTGAGCCTCCCTTTTTTACCCTTTTCAAAAATGCATCTAGGGAATCCTGATTCAGAGCAATAAGGTTCTCTACATTTCCCCTCACAGGACTGTAAAGTTCACCCGAGCTGATAACAACAAAACAGTTGGCAGTCCCTCCTCTCATCTCCACCCCGTATGAGGGATAGAAACTTGTATTATACCCGCAAAGCATCCCTGCATAAGCAAGAATATCTCCTATTATCAGAGCTCCCTGCCCTCCAAATCCAGAAATTATTACATCAAGATAAAAATTTTTCATATGATATCTTTCTTCGTTTTCTCTCTGAAAATTCCGAGAGGATAATATGGAATAACCTCATTTTCAACAATCTCACACGCCTTCAATGGAGAAACCTTCCAGTTTGTAGGACATACACACAGAACCTCAACAAGGGAAAAACCAAGTCCCTCAAGTTGAACCTCAAAAGCCCTTTTTATAATCTTCTTCGCTTTGTAAAGGTTGGGGGGATTATAAACTGTTGTTCTTGCTATAAATGCCGGTCCCTCAAGGACATTCAGCATTTCACACACTTTTAAAGGGTATCCTTCCCTCGTATGCATTCTTCCGTAAGGAGATGTGGTAGTTACCCTGCCAAGAGGAGTTGTGGGGGCCATCTGTCCACCTGTCATTCCATATACTCCGTTGTTAAGGAAAATTATTGTTATATTTTCACCCCTTCCTGCTGCATGAATTATCTCGGATGTTCCTATTGCAGCTAAATCTCCGTCTCCCTGAATTGAAAAAACCACCCTGTCAGGAAGAGCCCTTTTTATACCGGTAGCAACAGCAGGAGCTCTTCCGTGAGGAGCCTCTATCACATCAACATCAAATATATCATACATAAAAACACTGCATCCTACAGAAGCAACCCCTATGGTTTTCTCTCTTATATTGAGGGCATCTATAGCTTCTGCAACCAATCTGTGAACTATTCCATGATGACAACCAGGGCAGAAAGTAAAAGGATTATCCTTCAAACTCTCCGGCTTTTTAAAGATGTTTTTCATGTTATAAAGTTTTTCATTATTTAAAAATTAAATCAATCCTTCAACAATCCCCTGTCCATAGATTGAATGAGGGTTCTCAATAGGGAAAAAAGCATATATGGAGCTGGTTTTTGAGGAAAGACCTGAAATTTTAAAAAACCCGATGGGTTGCTGATTGTAGAAATATAGTCAAGAGAATATATGTGAAATTTTTTTATTCCGAGAAAACATAAAATTTCAAGGTCTTCTTCTATTTCCTTTTTTCCGTATTCCTCCCCTGTTACACCGAGGTCAATAGCAGTTTTCTCACCGAAGAAAGAAGTTGCTGATTCGGAATAGGAATAGGTAATGTAAGGGGACATTATTCCTGCAAAATTTTTGAAAAGACTCCTGTAAACCATAAAAGAAACAACATCCCATTCTACTCCATAAACTGGGATATCAAGGGCATCTGAAATGTCCTCATCTTCATCATAAAGGTCATCAATCAAAAAAGGAGCGGTTGTAACCATAACCTTATATCCCTTTTTATGAAGCCAGTCAACCATATTTTTAAATACACTTTTTGCATAAGAAAATTCCTGTGGATTTATGCTTTTAAGAAGGTCATTAATAATGAACGAATAATCTGAACGGGAAAGGGCATCTTCAAGTGCTTTCATTCTCTGATACGATGTCTCCATATCCACTATAATCCTTTCAACCCCAAATTTTTCCTCCTCCTTCCACTCCACAAATTTTTTAACAGCCATCAAAAATTTCTCAGCATTTTTTTCGTTAGGCCAGTATCCGTCCTCGTATGAAAGAAGAAGCCAGGCTCCAATTTTTATTCCCATTTCATCAGCAAATTTCAGAAGGTCAAGAAGAGCAGGCTCTCCGATAAAATTTTCCTGAATTGCAAGATAAATGGAATAACCGTTTTCTTTTATATATGGAAATGAACTTTTTACAGATGTCCAGGAAATAAACTCAGACCACAAAGCCTTTTCTTCAAATTCACATTCTTTTATCTCTTCTTTTCCACAAAAAAGAAAAAGGGGGACAAAAAATGTCCCCCACAAAATCCATTTACGCCCTTTCAAGTAAAATTGCCATACCCTGCCCGCCACCAACACAGGCACTTGCTATGGCATATCTTCCCTTCCTCCTTCTCAATTCATAGGCTGCTGTCATTGTGAGTCTTCCACCACTTGCTCCGAGTG
Organism: bacterium; assembly: GCA_037439705.1. Lineage (GTDB taxonomy): Bacteria > JBBIVP01 > JBBIVP01 > JBBIVP01 > JBBIVP01 > JBBIVP01. Next base: position 558 of record JBBIVP010000207.1, on the reverse strand, counting down.
GATGTCCTATTGCTATAGCTCCTCCATTGGGATTCAGCCTCGGGTCCTTCGGGTCAATCCCAAGGAGCTTGCAGTTTGTAAGAACAACAGATGCAAAAGCCTCATTTATTTCTATAACATCTATATCATTCAGCTTAAGACCGCATCTCTTCAAAACCTTCGGAATTGCTTTTGATGGGCCAATTCCCATTTCATAAGCCTCCACTCCCGCAAAAGCTATCCCCCTTATAAATGCTATTGGCTCATATCCAATCTCTTTTGCCTTATCAAGGCTCATTATGATAAGGGCTGTGGCTCCATCATTTGTCGGGCATGAATTACCTGCTGTAATCATCGGTGATTTATTCGGGTCAAAATTGGCAACTATCGGGGGAAGGGAAGCAATTTTTTCTATGGTTGTGTCCCTTCTTACACATTCATCTCTATCAAGGACCTTTTCTGCTCCACCAACCACAACCTTCCACGGGATTATTTCATCCTTAAATTTCCCTTCATCCTGCGCCTTTGCTGTCTTCATATGACTCCAGTAAGAGAACTCATCCTGGGCTTCCTTTGGAA
>JBBIVP010000206.1:0-3040 GCA_037439705.1 bacterium | reverse complement strand
GGAACCACCCAGAAAAAAATAACCATTCCGAGAACAAAAAGGAGATTTTTTTGAGCCCTTGAAAGAGATTTTGCCTCTCCGATGCGAACCTCCTTAAGTTCTATCTTTTTTACATAGATAAGCCTCATTATTAAGTATGTTAAAAGAAACATAAAAAATGTCATGGGAATACTCAGAAGCATCCATTTCAAAAATCCAATGTGATAATTTAAAAGGGTATCAAAAAAACCGAGGGTAATAAGGTTTGGAGGGGTTCCCACAGTAGTGCTTATCCCGCCAATGGATGCTGAATAAGCCATAAAAAGAAGAAGACCGCACATAAAATTTCTTTCTCTGACACCCCTTGCAATTCCGTAAGCAAGTGGAAGAAGCATCGCTGTTACCGCTGTGTTGCTCAACCAGAAGGAAGAGAACCACGAAAATCCACAGAATAAAAGGACGAGCACCCTTGAATCCTTCCCAGCAACCCTCAAAATCCTCTCAGCAAAGAACCTGTCAAGTTCGTGTTTTCTTATCCCCTCCGCTATTATGAAACTTCCAAGAAAGAGAAAAATTATTGGATTTGAAAACTCCGAAAAAGCCTCCTTCGGACTTGCTACGCCACTTATGATTATGAGAAATGGAATTGTTAATGAGGTTAGCCCGAGTGGAATTGGCTCTCCTATCCACCAGACAATAACAAGTGAAAAAATTGCGAGAAGTTTATGAGCAGATGAAGAAATGCCTTCAATCGGGATGAGTAGAACAATTACTGCAATGATGGGTCCGAGAAAAATTGAGATTTTCTTCCTCCACTTCTCATAACCCCTCAGCGTTTCAAAAATTTCCTCTTCGTTCTTCATCAGAAAACTTGCTCTTTAAAAAATCATAGTGTAAATTTAAAACTTCTAAAATTAATTCTCAAGAAATTTTATCTCCACCATTGGAATGAGAAAGAAAGTATTAACAAAAGTTTTTAGGATTCTTTTTAATCTCTCAATCTCAACAAGGTCCTGTTTTCTACCTGCAATTTTTACTTTTGATAAGGTCTTTTTTTGAAATGTATTTAACATTATTTTTGTTTAATAATTTTACAAACCCTTCGCAGTCAGGTGCGAAAGAAATTATATTTTTTAAAATACATTTTTTTATTTTTCATAATGGAAGTCTAAGACCTCAAAAATTGACAGTCAAGAAGACGAATAAAGGATATACATTTGCGAAGTTGAATCTCTTATTTTATTATCTCAATCACCTTTTTCTTAATCAATTCCTCATAATCCGTCCTTGAACCCTGAAGGTGAAACCTCTTTTTGCACCTTCCGTCTAATATAAATGTATTCGGAACTCCAAATACCCCCCATTCAGAACCAACTTTCTTTGATGAATCAATGAGAACTGGAAAATCAACAGGATTCTGTGAAAAGTGGTCTCCAACCTTCCACCTGTCCTCACCAAAACCAATGAGAAATACAAAAACCCCTCTGTCCTTAAATTCCCTGTAGATTCTCCTTAATGCAGGAATTTCCCTCTCCATACACTCTTTACAGTTCAGAGTAAAGAAACTAACAATTATGGCATTCGCTTTAAACCTCGCTCTCTCCCCGCAATAATCATCAAGACTGAACTGCCTCTCAAGGTAGTCTTTAAGGTTAAAACTCATGGATAACAAAATAATTCCCAAAATTCCAATCATTTCATACCGAAAAGTTCCTCGCAGGTAGAGGTTATAAGGGATTTCAAAGCTTCATAACCTCCTGACTTCGTCTCCTTTGTCTTCGCCTTCAAAATAGTTGACCTCTGAACATCGTATATTGAAAGAGAAAAAATATAAGTGTCTCCAAAAATGTCAAGTTCTGAACCAATTATATAATCTGCCTGAAGGGACCTCCCGTAATCAACAAGGCACATAGCAGATACACACTCGTTTATCGCCTTCTCAGGGTCTTTTCCCTTATCCCTCAATGTCGTCCAGATATTATCCTTCGTCAAAACATTATAACGACCACTCCGCGTTGCACACTCAATAAGAAGTGTCCATAAAACACCTGTGTTTATCTCCTTTGGAAGTTTCTCACCCCTTCCAATTCCCCATACCGCAAGGCTCGGAAGTGTCTGAACAATCCCTCCAAGAGGAGCAATTTCCTTGCTAAAAACCCTCTCATAAACAGGATAACTCTTAAAATCAGTCTTTGAGAAAAGACCCGTTTTCTCCTTTAACTTCAACTCAAGGGATACCCTATCCTTCTTAAAATCCCCGGGAATACTGAAAACAAGAACACCCTCTCCACCTGAATCAGGTGGAATATTACCTATCATTGAAACCCCCTCAATCACCTCTATCCCATCCATTGATGAAAGAGAAACCTCAACATCACGCCCTACTCCCTTACCCTCATTCCTGACATTCAACCTGAGTTCTATGGTCTCTCCAACCTCTATCCTTCCATTCCCATTTCCGCTTGATTTTCCAGTTAAATCGTCATCAATGACAGAGTAAATGGAAAAAGCAGGTGGTGGAACTTCAGCACAATTCATCTTCAGGTTGAACTCCTCAGACCTGTATCCAGCTGAATCAGAAACATAAACCATTATCCCGCAGGGTCCTGTCTTTATATTAAATGGAATTGAGATTTGAAAATTCACCCTCTTTGATTTTTCTGCCTCAATATCTCCAATTAACACTTTCTCATTTGTCTCAAAAGAACCCTGCCTGAAGAAAATAAATGCCTCAACCCCCTCTGCACTTCCCTTCCCTTTATTTGATACATCAATCCCCACATCAACCCTCTCTCCCCCATCTATTATCCTGTTCCCATTCTCATCACTAACCTCAACCCTCATTGTAAGGTAGGGGGGATATCTTGTTCTCTTCTTCACCTTAACTCCATAATAGTTTCCTGAATTATATGAATCGTGCCCGAATTTCGGCCATGGAAGAAGGGATTCTTTCGGAAGTTTATAACCAGTTGAAATGGCATAGATTTTAGAATCATCCGACCCAAAGACAACCTCTAATTTTCCATCATTATCTATATCCCCAATAGAGGGTGAGGAGGAC
>JBBIVP010000205.1:0-3089 GCA_037439705.1 bacterium | reverse complement strand
GAACTCTTTTTGCTATTTCGTTAAGTCTCTCCGGAGAAATTCCCATCACTCTACCAACATCTCTCACTGCTCCTTTTCCTCTCCTCGTGCTAAATGTGACTATGTGAGCTACATTCGCTTTCCCATATTTTTCAGTTATATAAGAAAACACCTCCTCCCTCCTTTTCGCACACACATCCACATCTATGTCCGGCATTGAAGTTCTCCCCGGATTCAAAAATCTTTCAAAAAGAAGGCCGAACTTTAATGGGTCCACATTTGTGATTCCAAGTGCGTAAGCAACTAAGCTTCCAGCCGCTGAACCCCTTCCAGCTCCCACAGGAATTCCGTTTTTTTTAGCAAAAGAGACAATATCTGAAACTATTAAAAAGTAACTGTGGAATTTTAGATTTTTTATTACTTCAAGTTCCGACTGGAGTCTTCTGTAGTATTCTTCCTTAGGAAACGGAAGTGTATTTTTCATCTCCATAATTTTAAGTTTTTCCTCAAGCCCTTCCTTCGCCAGCCTTTCAAGGTCTGAAAAACTTCCCATCTGTGGAATGTGAACGATATCAAAATCAAATCTAAAGGATATCTTTTCTGCCACTTCCATCGTTCTATAAATTGCGTCCTCAAACCCCGTTAGATCTCTCAACATTTCCTTCTCGGATTTAAAATATATCTCGTCGGTTTTGATTTTGAATCTGTCCTGGTCTTTAAGTGTTTTTCCTGTCTGGATGCAGAGAAGAATATCCTGAATCTCGCTATCCTTTTTCTCTATAAAATGCACATCATTCGTGGCCACAAGCGATATCCCTGTCTCCTCAGAAATTTTCTTTAATCCTTCATTCACAATCTTCTGGGAGGGGAGGTTATTCGCCTGGACTTCTAAATAAAATCTGTCTCCGAAAATCTCCCTGTATTCCATGGCAGCTTTTAATGCTTCATTATAAAACCCCTTGGAAAGAAGAAGCGAAACCTCTCCCTGCATGCAGGAAGAAGTAGCAATCAGCCCATCTGAAAATTTTCTCAAAAGTTCTTTATCAACCCTTGGCTTCCTGAAAAATCCTTCTGTATAAGAAAAAGTTATAAGTTTGCAAAGGTTTTTATATCCCTCCTCATTAATTGTTAAAAGGACTATATGAAAGTTTCCATCGTCTTCCTTTTTTGATGTTTTATCAAACCTGCTTTTTGGTGCCACATAAAGCTCACATCCAATAATGGGAACAATTCCGTTTGACTCAGCAGTGATAGCAAATTCTATAGCCCCGAATATATTTCCGTGGTCGGTAAGGGCAAGGTATGGCATACCCTCTTCTTTTGCCTTTCTCACTATCTCTTCCACACTCGGAACACCGTCAAGTATGCTGTATTCAGAATGGATGTGAAGATGGACAAAATTACTCTTTCTCATTTTAGAATAGTATACTTACATCCATTATTTATTTTCAACCACATTGAAACTGACAAGTTCATTCCCACTCAATAGTGGCTGGAGGTTTGGAAGTAATATCATAAACCACCCTGTTTATTCCTTCAACCTCGTTCAGAATTCTGGTTGAAACCCTGTCAAGGAATCTGTGAGGAAGTTTTGACCAGTCAGCGGTCATTCCGTCCCTGCTGTCAACAGCTCTTAGAGCCAGAACCCACTCATAACTCCTCTTATCCCCTTTTATCCCAACGGTTTTTACTGGAAGCATAACAGAGAAAGCCTGCCACACTTTATCGTATAACCCGCTTTTCTTCAACTCCTCAATAAATATGCTGTCTGCTCTTCTCAAAATCTCAAGTCTCTTTTTTGTCACCTCTCCTATTATTCTGACAGCAAGGGATGGTCCTGGGAAAGGATGTCTCATGAGAATTTCTTTATCAATTCCAAGTTCCTTTCCCAGTTTTCTAACTTCATCTTTAAAGAGTTCTTTCATAGGCTCTATAAGTTTAAGTTTCATTTTTTCAGGAAGTCCTCCCACATTGTGGTGTGTTTTAATTTTTACTGATGGTCCTCTATAACTTTTGCTTTCTATTAAATCGGGATATAGCGTCCCCTGAGCGAGAAATTTCACTCCTTTTATTCCCCTTACCGCTCTTTCAAAAACCTCTACAAATTTATTCCCGATGATTTTCCTTTTCTTTTCCGGGTCTTTCACTCCTCTCAGGGCATTCAAAAATTCTCTTTCAGCATTCACATAAAGGAGTGGCAGGTTCATCTTTTTAAAATTCTCTAAAACCTCCTCCACCTCCCCTTTTCTCAAAAGCCCATTATTTACAAAAACAAATATACCTCTCTCTCCTATTGCCCTATTAAGAAGCACAGCGGTAACTGTTGAATCCACACCTCCAGAAACCGCACATATCACTTTTGAATTTCCAACCTCCTCTCTTATTCTTTTTATGGAATACTCCACAAAGGAAGTCATATTCCAGTTTCTCGGTGCAGAGCAGATGTCAAGGAAGTTTCTTATTATTTTCTTTCCATCCGGTGTGTGAGCCACTTCCGGATGGAACTGAATTCCAAAAATTTTTCTTTTCTCATCCGCTATTCCCGCATAAAAAGTGTTTGCTGAACTCGCTATTCTGATGAAACCGAGAGGTGGATTTTTCACCCTGTCTCCGTGGCTCATCCACACTTCATTTTTTTTCTTAATTCCTCTAAAAAGTCCGTTCTTCTTCACCACATTGAGGATTGCCCTTCCGTATTCTTTTTCCTTTCCCTTTTCTACTTCTCCTCCCAATTTTTTTGTCAAAATTTGAAGTCCATAGCATATTCCAAGAATGGGAACCTTCAAAGAAAAAATCCTTTCGTCAAGGTCAGGAGCATTTTCCTCATAAACACTGGATGGACCTCCCGAAATAATTATTCCGTAGGGATTGAAAGATTTTATTTTTTCAAAATTTTCCATGTCATCATAAACTAACATTTTTTTATCACCGCCAACAATAATCCTTCTGATTTTAACAGGAGATACCCAGTTTATATGGAAGTGAGCAAAACAATTATTTTCAAAATCAAATGGAAGAGGGGGGCAGGGATGGATTAGCGATGCGGGAGAATTTGTATATGTTTTTACAGACTTCTTTCTATTTTTATATGTTTCAAATAAACTCTCTCC
>JBBIVP010000204.1:0-3129 GCA_037439705.1 bacterium | reverse complement strand
TAACTTTTTGAAAATCTCCTCTTTGTTCATTGCTCCAATTCCTTTTTAACATCTCTTCCACCATTTCCTTGAGTTTAGGTATTTCCCTGGTTGCAGCTATCCATACAATTTCAAGTTTTACACCAAAATAAAAATGTATAACTTTGTCTCTCATACCAGCAATTTTTTTCCAATCAATTTCTGTATATTTTTCTCTTAATTGTTTTGTTAGATTTTTAATTGCTTCGCCTATTACCTCAATGTTTCTTATTATTGCATCTTGTTTCTCCTCATTAGAAAGGAATTGTTCATAACTTAATCCTTCTGTGTATTTCATTATCCTTCCACAGGCTTCAATAATATCAAGTAAGTATTCTTTATCTCCTTAATGCATAAATTATACCTCTTTTTATATCTTCCTTTATGTAGTCTATTCTTATGCTTTCCAGTCCTTCTTTAATGATTATATCCACATCTTTTGATAGAAGATTTTTGAGAAATTCTTCAAGAGCAAGATATTTATCAAAAGTAATACTTTCAAGGTCAAACTCTACGTAAATGTCAATATCGCTTTTCTCATTTGCGGTATCTTTTGAAAAAGAGCCAAATATCCCTATTTTTTTAACTCCAAACTCTTTAATTTTGTTTTTATTTTCTCTTAACTTTTGTAATACTTCTTCCTTCGTCATATCTCAACCTCTTTTAATCTTATCTCCCCACTCATCAATTTATGAAGCATTGTTTTAAATAGCTCTTTTAAAATTTCCTTTCATTCTCCTACTCCATTTCTAACCCTTAAAATTTTTCCGAAGAGGCCGATGTAAATTTCTCCTTTATCGTTGAGGTCTAATGGGGCATACATGCTGTTGTATTCAAATCCTTCTTCTATGAATTCTCTCCATTTGACATTTCCGTTGTTGAGGTCAAGGGATGTGAGGAACCATTTTTCTTTTTCTCCTTCTTTTATGAGTTCATAAACATATCCTTCGTTGGATGGTCCAGAGACGAGAGGGACATTGTTTGGTGCGAATACATCTTTGTTTACCCACAGGAGTTCTACTTTTTCATTTCCGTAATTTCCTTTTATTTCGTAGCAAGCCACTCCTGTGCCTTCTGGGTTATTATTGTCAATGATGAATTTGTGGTTTATATATGCCATACTGTTTTCGGTCTGGGAGTTTTGATCGTAAGAGAATGGGATGGGTTCATCTACTTCTACGGGGCTTCCGTCCTGAGTTCTCAGGATTATTACTTTCATGGGGAGAGCCCCATCTGCAAATCCGACATATTCTTCATTATCTCCCATAAGGGTTGGAGTTGTTCCTGAACCGTTAAAGAACCTTACTTTTTTAAGGTAGTGGAGAAAAAGACAAACATAAATTTGACTTCCTTCTTCACATTCTATTTCCTCGGGCGGTGGACCCGGGTCATATGGGTATTCCCACAACTTTTCAATAGTTTTTGATGAATGGTTAAATTTCATCTTATAAAGTTTTTTGTTTGTTATTAGGTAGATGTTGTCATTTTTATCGAGGGCTGAGGCATTCTGGATGGCTTCTTCTTTAAATTGGTAATAATATACACTTGCATTATCTTTGTCAAAAATCTGAAGGATGCCAAGTTTTGCTCCGGGGATATTAACCTTCAATAAATTCCCCTCTCTTATGTATTCAATTCCCATAGTTGCGAAGGCAATTTCCATCCATGCTTCAGGTTTGTAAAGTGGCATAAGTGCGAGGATTGTTTCCTGGCTTGAGAATGCGTTAGAGATTTTTGATATGTCAAATTTCATCTTTTCCTCAAAGGTCCTTCCTTTTTGACATAGCCTGTAAATGGTCATGTCCAGGGATGTCCATATACAGTCCTGATGGTCAATAAAGCTGTAGATTCCTCCCAGAATGCTTGTTGTGTTCTCAAAAGAGAGGGAAAGTGAAGCGAGAAGATTCATATTTCTGTCAAACTTTTTGAACTCGTGTTTTCCCTGAAGGGGATTTGCGTTTCCGAATACAGGATTACCTTTTGAGTCAAAGAGTACCCATCCTGGTCCTCTGTGGTCAAATGTTTTTACTTCTAATGGTGGTTTAGGACCCGGGAATTCTGAGCCTGCCTGCTGTGCTGGATTTCTGTGAACGATGGGCCATGAGCTCTGTGCGAGGCGTGGATGATTGTGATAAGGATTTTCCGATTCGCAGGAGAGTAACAGGAGAGATGCCAAGACAAAGAGGACTGTTTTTGACTTTTTTCCTTCAATAGTGTGCAATGTCATCTCTCTCATCCACAAAAACTTTTTCTTCTCCTTCATCCGGTCTATCCTTTGTATTAAATAGATATGTGCACCATCCAAAAATGTTTTTCCCATCCGCACATATCCTTTTTTCAAGTTTGAATTCTTTTACTGCTGAGGAAAGGAAATCAGCCATCGGTTTAGCCCTTTCATCTTTATTCCTTAAGAAGGTTTCAACAAGGAGTCCAGTAAAGAGGATGTAGTCAAAGGAATTTTTAATCTCTCCAACACTGGGCAATAAATTTTTCTTTTCTTCAATAGTTGTTGCGAGGTATGAGTAGGCGTAGCTCCATTTGAGAAGCGTTACAGAATATCCTTCTTTTGCATTTTCCATTCTGAGTTTATATGTTGTTCCTTCAATCTCCGGAAAAATTTTTTTATATTCCATAAATTCGTTTTCTATTGATTCCCTATCCATTGGAAGTGAAGGAAAGGATATTTCCTCCACCAGAAGTTTTGAATTATACGGGATGTTATCCTTGAGATATTTAAGCATAAGTTCAACTGTAGTTTTTCCTTTTATGAAGTGATTAACTGTAATTACGGATTGAATGAAAAGGGGGATCAATAGAATGAAACCCAGAATTTTTCCGTTTTTCCATTTTGATAATGTAAAACCGAAAAGGAGTGAAATGTAAGGCATGGAGGGAAGGAGATATCTGGCGCCCGTCTGTGGATATGTGCAAAGAAGTAGGAGATGGACCAGAACAAAAGATATGGGCATGAGCAGCCATTTTTCTTTTTTTATGAAAAAAAGAGAAATAAAAATTGAGAGGAAAATTAAAATGATAAAAAAAGCACCTCCGATGGAATAAAGGCATTTGAGAAAGGCTAGAGGCCCCTGAACCTTCCCTACCATTCAAAAC
>JBBIVP010000203.1:1541-3130 GCA_037439705.1 bacterium | reverse complement strand
TTGTAAAAGCAGGAGGCTTTCCCTGAGCCTTCTCAATCATCCTTGGATTTAATGCCTTCTCAGGATGGAATCCACCCATAGGGACCATACTCATGCTCTCAACCCCTCCAGCAATCATCACATCTCCTGCTCCTGTGGCTATTGCCTGAGCAGCAGTTGCAACAGTTTGAAAACTTGAGGCGCAGAACCTGTTTATTGTCTGGGCTCCTATGGAAACAGGAAGGTCAGCAAGAAACCCTATCTGTCTCGCTATATTCAAGCCCTGTTCGCCCTCTGTCATAGCACATCCGATAAGAAGGTCTTCTATAAGTTCTTTATCAAGATCAGCATCTTCCACCAGTTTTTTTATAAGGTATGCTGCCATATCGTCTGGCCTCACATTCACTAAACTGCCTTTATTTGCTCTCCCAAAAGGTGTCCTTTTGGCATGGGTTATTACAACCTCCCTTACTTTTGATACACCATTTATCATCTTTTTACCTCCTTTTTTATTTTTATTAGGATAGAAAATTATAATTTAAAATCAAGGAGATTTGAACTTAAGAAGTTTTTCAATTATAATAAAAATATGAAAGAAGGGAGAATCTATGAACCCTGAAGGATGGATGGACCTGGAAAAAACATCTCTTCTTACAATTCTCAATAACCTCTATTCTGAAAAATTCACAGGTCAGGTAGAGATTTTAGATGAACTGGAAAATAGAAAAAGGACTATATTTTTTAAGAATGGACTTCCTGTTTATGTGGATGTTAATCCTCCTTCAGAAGCAGAAACTATAGGTTCACAACTTATAAAAATGAGACAGGAGGTTTCAAAAGGAAAGGTATCAAAACCACTCCTTGAAAAAATGCTCACATACCAGCACGAATTGAGACTTTACAAAAGTTTTCTCGTAAAAAAGGGAAAATTCAGGTTTATAAAGGGCGAAAATCCTCCAGAAGAATATAGGTTAAGTATCTACAAAATCCTCATAAACCAGATAAAAGAAAAAATTGATGTTGAATCCGCAAAAAAATTTGTATCCGAACACAAAAGCGAGTTCTTTGTGTGGAATTCTTCATACAGACCGGAAGATATATCCTCGGACCAGAAGGAATTAAGAATCCTCACATTTCTTTATGAAAACAGCGGGGAAAGGCTCCTGAGGGAAATCCTTGAGATGAGCCCTTTTTCGCCATCAGAAACCTGTGTGTTTTTAACCACAATCTCCCGACTTGGACTTATATCACTTTCTTCAGTAAGAAAGCCATCAAAGGAAAAAGTCATTCAAAATTTGAAATACATTGAAAAGGATTTCCAGTATGCCAATTATTTTGATATCCTCGGAATTCACTGGTCATCAACATCGTCCGGAATAGAGATGGGATATAAAAAGAAATTGAAGGAATTTGAAATAAAACCTGAAGACGATGATGAAATTAAAGGAATAAAAAGAAAAATCCTTTCAAGAATTGAAGAGATTTATAAAAAATTGAGCGATAGGGAATTTAGAAAATCATATAGAAAGCAGGCTCTTGAGGGGTTCCAGATGAAAGCAGGGGTTGACCTCCTCCTTCAGAAGGCTGAAATGGAACTCTTCATAAGGGAC
>JBBIVP010000203.1:839-1495 GCA_037439705.1 bacterium | reverse complement strand
CGATGATATAAGGTCAAAATGTGCCTATGCCTTCGTAAGGTATAAAAAATTCATGGATAGAGACCCTGAAAAAGCAAAAGAAGCCCTCAAAACCCTTATTAACCTTTACGAATCAAATCCAAAATCAGACCAGCCTGCTCTTTATATGGCGAAAAAGTATCTTCTTGATGGTAACAAAACAATGGCTATCTCCCTTTTTAAGAAGGCTCTTTCTTTAAATCCTGGAAATGAGGAAGCAAGGAGGGAACTGAGAAGATTAATGGGTGAAGCTTCCGAATATTGAAAAATTTAAAGTAATACATGAGAAAATCGCAAAAACTATTATAATAAACAACAATTTTTTACCATCAAAAATCAAAAGTGTTGGTGGAATGGACATTTCATTCTTTAAAACAGGAAAAAAAGAAATGGCAAAAGCATGCGCTTCTGTCCTTTCTTATCCTGATGGAAAAATCATAGAGTGTCAGACTTTCGTATGTGAAATTTCATTCCCGTATGTTCCAGAGTTTCTTGCTTTCAGGGAGATAAGAGCGTTATGGGGTGTTAGAAAAAGAATAAAAAATCCTCCAGATTTGTGGATTATTGATGGACAGGGAATTGCCCATCCAAGAGGAGCTGGAATTGCTTCTCACTTTGGGGTCCTTTCAGAAGAAATC
>JBBIVP010000203.1:0-829 GCA_037439705.1 bacterium | reverse complement strand
GGATGCGCAAAAAGCCACCTGTTCGGTGATTATGAAGAACCCCCTTTTGTTGCAGGAGGAAAATCAGAACTCACAAACAACGGAAAAACAATAGGCTGGGTTTTCAGACCATCCCTCTCAAAAAAACTCTGGTTTATCTCCCCAGGTTATAAAATAACCCCGGACAAATCACTTGAAATAGTGAAAAATCTCGCCTTTAAATCCTCCATGCCAGAACCCGTTAGAATAGCCCATCTATGTTCAAAATCTATCCCTTTTGAATAATTTCCCTTATTTTTTTCGCATATTTTTCACTTTCCTCATCAGGGGTTATGAGCTCAATAAGGGAAGGTGAAGAAACTCCAATACCAAGTTCTACTGCCCTTTTTATCTGTTCCTGTTCAAATATCCTTGTTTTCATTATCTTCCTGTTACTCCCAACTTCCTTCAGAACCGCTAATCCCACAGCATCCACTGCTACCCTGTCTGTGCCTGCAATTATAACATTGCATTCCTTCAAAACCCCTTTTTCAGGTCCACCATCAACAAAAGCATCCACTCCGTCAAGGACTATGAGAGATGGGTTATAAGCAAGGTTTATTTCCGCTATCATCTTCCGCATATTGAAAAATGAAGAATGTAATTCAGGCATATATGATTTCTTCACAATTCCAACAGAAAGTTTGAGGGACATCGTGAATACACCTCCGAACCTGTGGGTCTTAAGACAACAGGTGGAAACCACTAATTCCGCTTTAATTACAGGTTCTGCCACCCTGAACCCATCCCACCAGTGACTCCCTTTAGGCTTGAACTTTATCCACCCCCTTTCCTCTAATTCATCAAAATT
>JBBIVP010000202.1:0-3153 GCA_037439705.1 bacterium | reverse complement strand
CATTTGATGCAAAATATTTAAATGGAGCGGTTTATATAACTTGGAAGACTGGTTCTGAGGTAAATACAGAAAGCTTCAACATAATAAGGGATGATGGAATTTCAAAAACAAAAATAAATTCATCAATTATTCCTCCCTCATTCAGACCCGAGGGCTCATCCTATTCTTTTATTGATTCATCTGTCCTTCCAGGAATGAGGTATTATTATTACCTTGAGGAGATTGAAAGAAATGGAAACAAAAACCTTTATGGACCTGTCTTCGTTGAGGTTCCTTATCCTCCATACATAAATGTTGAAAGGGATGGAGGGGATTATATTGTAAGCATAAATTCAGGAAACCCTGATATTTCGTATGGGAACAGAATATCAATAAAAATTGATGGATTTGAGAATTATAAGGCAGGAGAAAACTTTGAAATTCCTGTAAAAACCCTTCACTTCGGAGTTTCACACAGAGGATACAGAATTTCAATAATAGATGAAAAATATGATGAGGTTCAGGTAGAAAGAGAAATTGAAAATTCCTGTTTTAAACTCATTCCTCAATCAATACCAGGAATATGGGCTCTTGAAGAGAAATGCATTGGATTTTCCTTTGGAACCGGAAAAGATGGATTCTCTCCTTCCTCTCCTGTTGAGGTTGCAGGCGATTACATATTGAGGGCTCAGAGGGTTTTGAAGATAAACATATATCCTGTCAGGTTCTCTGGAAGGAGTTTGAAAATCTACAGGTCCATAAAATTCAGGGTTGATTCAGAAGAGGAGAATTTAAAAACTTCACCTCCTGAAAAATTCCTTGAACCCATATACAGGGGGCTTGTGAACTATGAAACCTCATCCTCATTGAGGAAGATAAACTCAAAACTGATTTCAGTTCCATATCCTGAAAAATTCATAAAGGCGGAATGCAGTGGTGAAGGAATATTCTCATTTGAGAAATCAGATATTTCTTCATTAATTGGAGATAGGTTCTCAATGAGCTCAGATGGAAAGGACTGGGGATTTTATTCTGATAATGAAAAAATTTATACCTATTTGCCCTCCTTCAAATCATACTGGACAAGGGATAATGTGGTTTTAATAAAGGAAGGAAATGGAATGAATGCTTCAATAATTTCCTCTCCTCCTCAGGGAGGAAATGAGATAACTAATTTTGATGAGGAAATTAAGTTTGATGACGACCTTTATCTATTCCCGGCAATTCCAGTTGGTGATGATGGTGAACTATGGTACATCGCCTATATGTTCAAGGGAGATAAAATTTTTAACTTTCAGGTTCCATACGCCATTTCGGGCGAACCAGCGGAGATGGAGGTTTCTCTTTTTGGTTATATGGATGTCCCTGGTTCATCGGATTTTCATCACATAAAACTCTATCTCAACAATTCGGAGGTCTGCGATATAAAATGGGAAGGAAAGAAGGAATTTAAAAAGGCATGTGACATAACCACATCCCTTTTATCAGGAGAAAACAGCGTCAAATTCAGTGTGCTTTCGGATGGAGGAATTTCAAATGACATAGTTCTACTTGATTATGTGAGGTTCAGATACAAAAGGAGTTTTGAGACATCGGACGGGGAGATAAAGTTCAGAATTGATGGAGGAGGGGATGTGATGGCCTGCTGTTTTGATAAAGAGCCACTATTCTTCAAAATAGGAAACGGGATTGAAGGTGTCATAAAGGATTTTACAAAAGAGAGCGTAAACGGAAAAATCTCGGTGAGAGCACACCTTGAAGAAGGAGAATATATTATTACAGAAAATGTAAAGACCTGTGAGCTTCAACTGAAGGATATAAAAATTTCCGATGGAGACCTCATTCTAATCGGTCCTCCTGAATTCAGGGACGAAATAGAACCACTTATCAGGAAAAGGGAGATGGAAGAATTGAAGGTAGCATATATCTATGTTGACGACCTTTATGACATATACAATTACGGAAGAAAGGACCCTCAGGCAATAAAGTCATTCATAAAAGACCTTATGATGGGAGAGAATCCGCCATCATACATACTTCTACTCGGAGATGGAAGTTATGACCCGAGGGACATATTCAAGACAGGAAAAAAGGATTATATCCCCGCTAAATTCCTTCAGACAGCTTATATGGATTATCACAGCCCTTCTGATACATGGTTTTCTGCTGTTTTAGGAGATGATATTGTTCCTGATGTGGCAATCGGAAGGATTCCAGCGGAGAATGAAGACGAGTTGAAAGGCGTGGTGAATAAGATAATTCTCTTTGAAGACTTAATTGACAATTCAGCGATGAATTTTTCGTCTCTATTCCTTGCAGATTCAGGAGACGGTGGCATTTTTGCTGAAAATATGAAAAATCTAATGGAAGTATTTCCGGGGGAATGGACGAAGACATTTTTATCTTTCGCTGATTACAATGGTGATAAGGAAAAATTGAAAAACGACATAAATTCATCCGTAAATAATGGTATAATGTTTTTCAACTATTCAGGGCATGGAAGTTTTGATTCCTGGAGCAAGTCAATAATTTATACTGCAAATGATATGCTTAACCTTCAGAACTATCAGCCCTTCATCCTTCTTCCACAGGACTGCTTGAACGGCTATTTCGTGGTTCCATTCTCAAAATCCATTGGAGAATCAGCACTTATAAATCCATCTGGAGGCTCTTCAGCATCGTGGGCCTCATCGGGTTTCACAACCCCTCCTCCGCAACTTGCCCTTATGAAGGCTTTCTATAAGGCAATTTTTGAAAATGGTGCAAAGAGGCTCGGAGATGCAGTGCTTTATGCCCTCGGAAATATGGATGGAGCTGGTGGATGGGAAGATGTGGTAAAGACATGGGTTCTTTTAGGAGACCCATCAATGAGACTTTCAAAAGCGCCTGTTTCAGAAAATCCAGATGAAGATGATGAACTTTTTGGAAGAAATCCATTGCCCGATGACTCCACAAATCATTCTTTCAAAACAAGGGGAGCATTTGGATGTTCAATCCCTAAGAAGGGTGACCTCTTCTACTTCATCATTCCTCTTCTTTTCCTAATAGTGAGGAAAATGATAAACTCTGGTATGTTATTAAATGATAAAATCAAAATTTAGCTTCATAATTTTGGGATGGGCGATTGTTGCGGTCATTCTTATAGGTGGATGTAAAAAGGAACCAACAGAAGGT
>JBBIVP010000201.1:0-3182 GCA_037439705.1 bacterium | reverse complement strand
TGATGAAAGAGGCATTCCCCTTATGTCTGTAATTACTCCCTTTATCCCTCCTATGCTTCCCATAGGCTCAAGTGAAATTTCAACAAATGCCTTCTCCCCTGATGAAACCTCAACAATTTTTTCTGCCTTTTTGAATTTCATTTTCTCTGCACGCACCTTATAAACTCCGGGAGAGAGGGATGGAAACTTAAAACTGCCATCTTTATCAGTGAGTACTCCGGAAAAGGGAGCCCCTTTTACCTCTACCAGAACATCTTTTAAGGACTTTTTTGTCCTTGATGAAATAACCTTTCCTTCTACCCAGCCCGGTGGACGATAAATTTTTGCCTCTTCCTCTTTTTTCTCTTTTGGTATGAATCCCTCAAGAAAAGAATACCCTATTCCAAAAAACATCTGCCACAAGGGAAACCTTCTTACATCCCATTCCCTAAGGTCTTCGCCAATTGTGTGGTATCCCTTTGTTATATAGACATCAAAAATAAAATCTGTCCATAATCCCTTATATGGAAATCCCCTTATTCCAAATGTCCACCTCTGGGGATTCTCGTCCCACTTCGGTCTTCTCCAGGAAGCAATGGATGCGGGATTATCTTTTATACACTTTTCTAAATAAGCCTCAATTGTATATTCTATAAATGGTGAAATGTAGTATTCATGTAATGGAAATTCAAAACCTATTCCGAAATCCACATAATCGCTCGGAATCGCATTCATTAGAATCCACTGTGCTTCCTCCCTTCCTGTATAACCAAGGTCATCGTTGTTTATGAATATGTATCCTAAATTGAGATGAGCATTAAAAGGAAAGTTTAAAAACCTTTCAAGTTCAGCACCGAGAAATAACTCAAACCCAAATCCAACATCCGGCTCACTCAAAAATAAACCGCTTGATTTTGTGAAACCCTTAAAAAATATCCCTCCCCCTCCCTTTAACCAATCCATAAATGGATAAAAACCCTTTGCTCCAAATAAAATATCCCCTATTGCATGATATACCTCGTGCTTATCCTCAATATCGTTTTCAAGTGTGCCGGAACGGGAAAGAAGTGTCATATATCCTTCCACATAATCCCATATTCCGTATGTAAAATTGAGGCTTGCATCAATTATGTTTGAATATCCATTTTCAACCTCAAGGTTCATAAAATTTTTCACAAAAGTAAAACCGCCATATCCTCCTATTGAAAAACTTCTCTTTTCAATAATTCCAGCCTTCCTTATCCTGAAAAGCCCGGTTCCTCCGTAAAAGGATGCGGGTGATGGAACAAGTTTTTTCTTTGAATCTTCCTCCCCCCATACCGGTATACCAAAAAGAATGGCAAAAATCAGGATGAATATTTTTCTCTCCACACTTATTTTATAATTTATTTTATTGTAAAAAATCAAGTCATTTTTACTTCTCAATGCCCCTCCCCCCTTGCCATCCTTATTGCATGAAACATTATGCTTTTAAGAATTTTCAAAGAATCAAGAACGCCTTTTGGACTTCCTGGGAGGGCCAAAACTATTGACCTCCCCACCACATACCCTGTCCCTGATGAAAGGACTGCGTAAAGGGTTTTTCTCTCCCCAAATCTCCTCATGACTTCTCCGATGCCATCTATTTTTTTGCTTGCAATTCCTTCAATAGCACTTAAAGTTACATCCCTTGGACCAGGACCCGTTCCACCCGTGGTAATTATTAGGTCAACGGAATGCTCTGATAAGGCATAATTTTTGACACTCCTTTCAATTTCGTCTATCTCATCTGGAACCACCTCATATCCCTTTATTTCCCCGCCGTTTTCAGAAATCCATTTCTTTATTATTTCTCCGCTTTCATCAACCCTTTCCTTCCTGAAAGCCCTATCGCTTATTGTTATAACAGCTGCAGAAAAGGGAATTTTTTCTTTTTCATAATCTTTCTTTCCCCCTCTTTTTTCTAAAAGGCGAATTGTGTGAATTTTTATATCCTCTCCGTGTCTCTTCAGAATGTCATACACAGAAAGCGCTGAATTCATAACCCCAGCAATTGCTTCCATCTCTACGCCTGTTCTTCCAACGCCCTTTACCTCAACAACAATTTCAAGCTGACAGTAAGATGGTTTGACCTCAACACCTACATAGTCAATGGATACGGAATGACATAGTAGTAGATTTTTGTGTAAAAATTTTGCACCATTTATGGCACCAACCCTTGCTGCCTGAATCAGGTCACCTTTTTCAAGCTTCCCAGTTTTTATTATTTCCCAGAGTTCAGGAGAGAATGTCAAGAAGCAAGAAGCCTTTGCGGTTCTTAATGTTTCAATTTTTTCTGAGACATCTATCATCTTCAATTCGCCGGAAGATGGGATAGAATCTTTATAGTACTCTATTTTAGAAACAATTTTTTCAACGCTTTCATATATCTTTCCCTTTTGAACGGAGATTATGCAATTAGAAGAAGGCTTTTCGTCACCATCAATGATCTCAACAGAAGGAATTTGAAGGGAATTTAATCCTTCAACAAAAAGGAGGTCAAATCCGGAAAATTGATAGAGAATGTCCTCAATTTTTCCTTCTTCATTAAACCATAAAATTGTCCCATCTTTCCATAAGAGGCATACACAATCTGCCCCAGCATTTTTCATTCTGAAGGAATCCTTACATTCTCTGTCAAAATAAGGGGATTTGTGGGTATGTTTTATAACCCCCACCTTTAATCCCTTCTCTTTTAATTTTTTCGTGAGGAGTTCAATGAGAAGTGTCTTTCCTGAATTCTTTTTTCCCCTTACCGCAATGACCTTCATCCTTTTTCTCCCAAAAATTTTTTTATAACATCGGAAACCCGGGCAATCGCCTCTTCAAGACGCCTTTCATCCTGAAGTCCCCCCTGTGCAAAATCGCTCCTTCCTCCTCCTCCACCGCCGAATCTCCTTCCTATTTCCCTGAGAACCTCCGCAGCGGAAATTTTTTCTTTGAGATCATCGCTAACTCCACACAATATTAATCCTTTCCCTTCAGACCTTGTTGCTACAAGCACCACCTTTTTGTTCCCCTTTTTTTCTCTATCAACAATTGCTCCCAATTCTTCCTTTGTAGCACCTTCAACAATTCCGGTTATTACCTCTATGCCATTCAACTCTCTTATTTCAAGAAATTTTCTTTCTTCGCCTGTCAAAAGCTTCTGCCTCAGGGATTTGTTTTCCTTCTCCAGTTCTTTG
>JBBIVP010000200.1:0-3205 GCA_037439705.1 bacterium | reverse complement strand
TGTTGAAAAGGCATCCCTGAATCTCTGTTCCTCATCCATTTCTTCCGGAATAAATGGGCTTGTCTTTTTAGGAAATTTGAAGTGAAATCCATCAAACTGGTTCCAGTTAACGAATTCAAAATACCACCTCAATCTCAACCTCTTAAAAGGAAAATAATCAATGGAGAATTTAAATGTTTGAGGATATGTTGCCTCAAGTTCTCCCTCTGCCTCTTGATGACTTTCGCTCATAAGAATTCTCGCTGTCTCGCCAATTGGCGTTATTCTTATCACGCCGTGATTTTCTATATTTACAGGGGAAGTATAGGAAAATCCTGCTATGAGTGATGAATTGTAGGCATAAAGAATCCCAGTTCCTAAGTTCCAGGAGTTGCCTGCAAAGTTGTCAAGTTCAAGTTCTGTATCCATTAATGGGTCTTCCGGATAACCCCCTGTTACTTTTGTAAGATTGTATAATTTTTTTGATGAAATAAGGGACCTGACATACGAAAGGCTTATGCCAAGATAGAGGTTTTTAATAACCTCGTATGCAAAACCTGCGGTTCCAAAGAATGTGGTTATGTTTCCCTCCTCGCTTTGATAAACCTGTGCCCCATTCTCATCCCATTTTGATGAACTTCCAAATGGAGCATAAAATCCTATGCCAAATCTTACCTTCTTGTAAGGGATGACAAATCCAATATAGGGAAATGGAACAAAATTCAAAAGATCCCCCTTTTTTACCTCGGATGTTTTCATCTCAATCCACCTTTCATCGCTGTAAATGTATGTTATACCCCTTGAGTATTCAACCCTTCTTGTTATAAGGCTGAAATCAACAATCCCCTCAAAACGGTTAACAAGCCCCATACCAGCAGGATTGAAAAAAATCGCTCCTGCATCGCCCTGTGTTGGAGCACCCTCACCTCCGTTAAGAGGCTTTATGTAAAATCCACTTCCATTCGCCTCTGAAACAAAAAAGAACACCAATACCCCAATCATCCATTTTTTCATAAAAACAGTTTTATCATAAAAAACAAAATTTTCAATAATATAAAAAATTGCTTGACACAATAAGTTTTTTACTATACTTTACGAGAAAAGGGAACTCATTATGAAAAAAATAATAATAGGAGTAGGATTGATATTGCTTACAGGGAACTGCACCAAAACAATTCTTCTTCCTGCAAGGGAGTTGCCTCTATCAAGGATTCCAGAGGAATGGAAAAATGTGGTTCTCAAATCCGTTAGGGGACCTGAGCAGACTTATTTCTTACTAAATCAGGACTTCGCTATTCAACTTGGAGAATCACCAACTTCCCTGCTAAAAAGAACACTTCAGAAAAGACTCAAGGGAAAAAAAGGAGAAATTTTCCTTTATGTGGATAATGTTCGTTATGCAGTTACAGACCATTCCATCGGCATCGGTGCCGATTTCATTCTCAAAAAAGGAGAAGAAACAAAGAAAATCTCTCTTGAACACACTGTTGATATGCCAGCAGGATTGAGAGACGAATTCGGAAGAAAAGGAATAATTGAAGAAGCACTCTCAAGAGTAGTTGTTGACCTTACAGATGTCTTTCTTTTTAACCCAGAGGCTCTTCAGTTTATAGGAGGAAGTCCTTCTGAGCCAAGTGATTCCGCTCTTATTTCCAGAACAGATGTTGGTCCTATTGTGGCATTAAAGCCATCATCAGAAGAAAGGTATGCCACAGGAAGGATTCTGTGGGGAAAGGCAGAAACTGAAAACAATTTTTACGGAACATTCTTTCTCGGCGATATGAAAGGAGGACTTTTATATTTTTATAATAGGGATGGAAAAAGCGGAGTGATTCCAAGATACGGATTTGGAATTGGGGGATTTGGAGTAGAAGGTTTTGGAGCATTTATGTTAAATTTATTCTTGGGTGTTGAACTTGGATATCATGGAACATTTTACACAAGAAGGGGGTATGTTAACTACCCAGGATTTAGTGCTGTCATTGTTCCACAATTGTTAGGGACGTGGATAATAGGGGTAAGCAGTTTTGAAGGAGGATCTTTCACTATGACGGGAACGATGCTTATGATAGGTGGAAGTTTTGAGGTTGATATTCCGATAATGAAATATTTCGGCTTAACAGGAGGAGTATTTGCAGGGACAGGAGGGTTAGCCGTTTCGGCGGATGGTTACAGTTTCGGTGCCGACCTTGGATTTATCTGGTATCCAATGGGAGATTTATACATTCAGACCTCTGTTGGCAGGTTTTCTGTGGGAATGGCATTCCAGCAGTTAGTTGCCGCATCTGAAGACATAGGTTCCGTCTTTGACAATCCAATGATTACAATAAAATATGAAATGAGGGCAGGGAGAGGGCTTGCTTATTCAAAATCCGAACTCTCTTATGGAAAATATGAACTGTGGAAGGGAGAGAATGTTCTGTCAAATCCGAGAAATGTCTTCACAGACCCTAAGGGAATAAAGATAGAAAGTTCTCTTCTTGAAGAGTAAAATTAACGCAGAAAAAACGCATCAAAAAATTGGAAAAGGTGGTTAGAAATGCTATCATTAATCTATGAAGATTCCGCTTGTTGACCTTAGAAGGAACATAGAATCAATAAAGAGTGAGATCAATTCTGCAATAGATAGATGTCTTGAGAATACTGCCTTTGTCCTCGGAGATGATGTGAAACTTTTTGAGGAGGAATTCGCAAAGTATTGTGAAGTTGAATACTGCGTTGGCGTGAACAGTGGAACGGATGCGCTTCACCTGACATTGAGGTCTATTGGAGCAGGAGAGGGGGATGAGGTTATAACAGTTCCTTTCACATTCATAGCCACTGCTGAAACAATATGGATGACAGGGGCATTGCCTGTATTTGTTGACATTGATGAAGAAACTTATACCCTCTCTCCCTTTGAACTTCGCAGATTTCTTTCCGAAAGGTGGAGAAATGGAATTGATAAGTTAACAGGAAAGAGAATAAAGGGAATCATTCCTGTTCACCTCTACGGGCATCCCTGCAATATGGAGGAGATAATGGAGATAGCAGAGGAATACAACCTGTTTGTAATTGAAGATTGCGCTCAGGCTCATGGAGCGAGGGTTCTTTTTAAGGGAAAATTAAAAAAGGTTGGGAGCATAGGGAATGCGGGATGCTTCAGTTTTTTTCCCGCAAAGAACCTCGGTGCCTTCGGGGACGGTGGTGCTGTGATAACATCTTATAAAATGGTAAAAGAAAGGGT
>JBBIVP010000199.1:0-3222 GCA_037439705.1 bacterium | reverse complement strand
AATTTGTGGACACATTTTTTGAACTCCTGAAAAAAGGAATAATTGAGGACAAAAAGGTTAAACTTTCTGGCTTCGGCAACTTCGTGGTGAAGAAAACAAAGCCGAGAAAGTGGATAAATCCTGCAGATAAAAGAGAAATTACAATTGAAGAAAAGATGAAACTTACTTTTAAACCGAGCCCTCTTTTGAAAAGATACATAAATTCTGGTGAGGAGAAGCCATTCAATGAATGGAGAAAAGAAATACTACCGAATAAGTGAGATAAGCGAGATACTTGGCGTGAAACCTCATGTCTTAAGATACTGGGAAACGGAATTTCCTGAGATAAAACCAATTAAAGGTCCATCAAAGCACAGACATTATTCGTACAGAGACCTTGAAATTCTAAAAATAATAAAAACCCTCTTATATGAGGAAGGTTTCACAATCAAGGGTGCAAAAATAAAATTAAAGGAATTGCTCAAAAAAAAGACTGGAAGTTCAGAAGAGGTTGCACCGTTGCTTGAAAATATAAAAACAAAATTAAAAGAAATAAGAGGGGTTTTGATATCTCTTAAGGAAGAGAGGTAGAAAGATGGAAGAAAAAACAGGAATAAGAAATTTTGCAGTAGTGGGAAATGACGGAACAGGAAAGACCACCATTATTGAAAGCATGCTTGTGAATGGAAAAGTCTTAAAGGGGTTTAGAGACCAGACAGAAGACCCTGGAATACTTGATTCTGAACCTGAAGAAAAGAAAAGAAAAGCAACTTTAAGACCCAACCTCCTTTCACTGGATTTCAAAAAAACCCGTTTTTACATCATTGATACCCCCGGTTTCAACAATTTTTTACCAGAAGTAAAAAATATACTCAGGTATTCAGATTTTTTCATATTTACGATGAGTGCAGAATGGGGTGTTAGGGATGTGGCTTTGAGAATATGGGAATACATTGAAGAATTGAAAAAACCGGGTTTTGGATTCATAAATATGATTGATAAGCCTGAAGCGGATTTTGATAAATCTCTTGAAGCCATATCAAACTTCCTGAGGATAAACCCTACTGTGGTCCAATTTCCGTTTGAAAAAGGAAAGGGAATAGTTGATGTCCTGAAAATGAAACTATTTCTTTTCGGAGAAGACAGAAGTGGAAAATCGGAAACAAAGGATATTCCCGCTGAATTTCAGGAAATGGCAATCTCCCTAAGGGAAAAACTTATAGAAAATATTGTAGAAGTTGACGATAAATTGATGGAAAAATATCTTGAAGGTAAAGAACTGTCAATTGAAGAACTCTCTAACGCCTTCAAAAAATCAGTTATTGAAAGAAAGTTCTTCCCCCTCTTCTGTGGAAGTGCTCTTCTCAACAGAGGAATTAGAGAAGTTATGGAATACATAATTGATATTATGCCTTCACCCGAGGACCTGGGAGCCTCATCTGAAAGCCCTTTTGCTGGATTTGTTTTGAAAACATCTGTTGACCATTTTGCTGGCAAAAGCACATTTGTAAGAATTCTTTCAGGGAAAATGCAGGGGGAGAGGGAATATCTCATTTCAAACAAAAAAATAAAAGAAAAAATTGGACAGATTTACAGACCATTGGGGACCAAACCGGTCATTCTTCCGGAGGCGCTTCCTGGTGAAATAGTTCAGCTCATTAAGGTGAAATCTCCGGTAACAGGAGATGTTTTCTGTAACGAAGCAAATCCTGTAAACCTTCCGCCTCTTGAAATTCCTCCAAGACCATATCTGCGAGCCGTGGTTTACAAGGATAGAGAGGCAGAGAACAGGGGAAATCCTGCTATACAAAAGCTTTTAGAAGAAGACCCATATCTCCATTTTTATAGAGAACCTCAGACAAAGGAATTCATCCTGGGAGGAATGGGAGATACCCATCTTGATATAACGATAGAAAGATTGAAAAGAAAATTTAATGTTGACATTGGACTTTCCCAGCCAAAGGTTCCGTATAGAGAAACGATAAAGAAAAAGGCAAATGCTCAGGGAAAATACAAGAAGCAATCAGGAGGAAGGGGACAGTACGGAGATTGCTGGCTTGAAATTGAACCACTTCCCAGAGGGAAAAATTACGAATTCATCAACAAAATTGTGGGAGGAGTAATTCCCAAAAATTTTATTCCTGCTGTAGAAAAAGGAGTCCTTGAGGCTATGGAAGCAGGAAATCTTGCAGGATATCCTGTTGTAGATGTGAAGGTAACCCTTTATGATGGAAGTTATCATGAGGTTGACTCATCAGATATTGCTTTCAAGATAGCAGGAGCACTCGCTTTTAAAAAGGCTTACGAACAGGCAAATCCTGTTCTTCTCGAACCAATTATGAAGGTTGAAATTTCCGTTCCGGATGAGTTTCTCGGAACAATAACAGGAGACATAAACTCAAGGCGTGGAAAAATTATGGGAATAGAAACAAAGGGCAGATATCAGGTAATAAAAGCGGAGGTTCCAATGGCGGAGATGTGGGATTATGCTGCAAAACTCACATCCCTCACACAGGGAATGGGAACCTTCACCGTAGAATTTTCAAGATACGAAGAAGTTCCAGCACATATAGCACAAACCATAATAGAAACTTCTAAAAAACAAAAAGAGGAAACGAAGGAATAATGTTTCTACAAAATTTTTTCAAAACACGATTTTCGTCAAAAAATAAAATGTAAGCAGAGGGATTTTGTCAAAATTTTATCAGGAAGTTGAGATAATTGTACATGTTATATACTTATGCGACATTTTATGAGTTTGAATGAGATAATTTAAATGGCTTTTTAAACCAATGGATTTGTGAAGTGTTTCTTATCTCACACACTCAAAATCTTCTCAAACTATAAAGCATATCCTGAAACCTCCTCCTGTAGAATCCCCTTATATTACCAAATATAGAATAAAACTTCGTCTCCCCCTCTCACTCCTTAATGTCGCGCATATCTTAACTTTTCCAGTGTGTGGAGAGAGGGGAATATGAAAAAATTCAATCTTAATAAAAATTGACGAAAAATTTACAAAAAAGGATTACAGAAGTCAAAATTCAAGACCTGACTAAGGCACTTCCGAGGAAGTGTTATGAGTCTTTTTTCAGGAACAATCTCTCGGGATATCAATTTACTGTTATATGTGTGAGAAGGAAGATGAGATTTATAGCATACGGGTATGAAAAAAGTTGTACCAATAGCGTTGCATTTCTGGTTCTTTCAGTAATGTGGTTAAGAGCACACGGGATAAAAGGC
>JBBIVP010000198.1:0-3240 GCA_037439705.1 bacterium | reverse complement strand
GTTTGAATGAGAAAATTTAAGGGGCTTTTTAGACCGAGGGATTTGTGAGGTCTTTCTGAGTTGTAGAAGAGCAAATACTCTGCAAGTTTTTTGTTAAAGAGCTCTTTGTCTTCAATTATATCCAGGTAATTGTAGATAAATTCTTCTTTAACGGTTCTGTTATATCTTTCAATGTAGGTGTTTATTTTAGGACAACGAGGATAAGAGAAGTAGTGAGGGATTCCATCTTTTTTTAATTGTTCGTCAAATTCTCCCAAATTTTCAGGTCCATTGTCTGATTGCCATGATTTAATGTCCAATGGATACACACTCTTAAATTTTTCATAAAAGTCCTTCATATTCCTGCTATTGAGCCTCTTGTAACTGAATGTTATGGCAAACTTCAACTTTGCATCTATGGCAGAATAAAAATAATTCTTTATCCCATTTGTTATTATCTCTATCGTATCTGAAACAATATGCCCAAAATCTTCAGACCTTATAGGATGTTTAATTTTTAGCCTCTTTTTCAAGCCCTTCTTTGCCCATTTAGAGGAAGGATTATGATATACCCTGCCAGCCTTCTGATAAAAGAAATTATGCCTTTTTATAATATTCCCAATGGTGGATTCTGATATTGTCTTTAAACCCCTCTCATTACAAAACTTGTCTAAAAGAGGCTTCAGCTTCTCCTTCCCTATCCGTGGATACTTCTCTCTCATCTCCCTGATAAAGTTGATTATCTCAATTGGCACCTGTGAGCGCCTCATCCTGTGGGGACAGGTTGAAAGGGGAATCAAAGCGGAAATACTACCTCCATTTTCCTTAAGCCCCTTTCTCCACCTGTAAATAACCTTCCTGTCCGCCCCGAATGCCTCCTTCGTCGCTTTCTCACCATACTCCTCGTAAAACTTGATTATCTTCATCCTTTGCTCCGCTATCTCATACACTCAAAATCTTCTCAAACTATAAAGCATATCCTGAAACCTCCTCTTGTAAAATCCCCTTATATTACCAAATATAGAATAAAACTTCATCTCTCCCTCTCACTCCTTAATGTCGCTCATATCTTAACTTTTCCAGTTGTTTGTTGTCAATGGAGGGTTTGTAGAAGAACATAGACATTGTTACCAGGGGGAAAGGGGTTGGAGATTTGAGTTAAAAGGGGTAAAATTGAATGAGAAGGTTGCATTATGTGAAAAAAGACATCACCATCTTCCCTCCTTTCATACTTGATAAAGTAATTCCAATTTACCAGCATATACCTTTCGCCAAAAAAGAAAAAAATAAAAACCGGGCACTCACAGGGTGGTAATGATCTTTATGTACAGTACAGGGTGTTTGAGTTGGCTTTTTATGTGAATGGATTTTCAGAAAAGTATATCATACCACATTCTCCTCCACCTCTGGTGGACGAGGCTTGTGGAGATATGTTTTTCTTCAGCATATATAAGTAAGCCGCTTTCTCCAAGTTCCCTTCCAATTCCACTTTCCTTAAATCCACCAAATGGCGCTCTTTCGCTCAGGATGTGATGTTCGTTTATCCAGACTGTTCCTGCTTTTATTGCCCTTGCAACTATTGAAGCCCTTGTTAAATTTTCAGACCACACAGAGGCGGCAAGTACGTACCTTGAATCTTTTGCTATTTCAATTGCTTCCTCCTCGGTTTAGAATTTAATGAGAGACTTGACGGGTCCAAAAATTTCTTCTTGGGCAATGGTGATTTTATTGTTTACATTGGAAAATATGGTTGGCTCTATGAAATATCCTTTTATGAATCCTTCCGGTCTTTTTCCACCTGTAAGAAGTTCTGCTCCCTCTTCAATTCCATTTTTTATATAAAATTCAACCTTTTCCCTGTGCTCCTTTGAAATAAGCGGTCCCATTCCTGTTGAAAGGTCCATAGGGTCTCCAACCTTTATTCCCTTTACTCTTTTCAGAAGCCTTTCTTTGAACTCCTCAAAAATGGATTCATGAACGAGAACCCTTGAACCAGATGTGCATACCTGTCCAGCGTGATAAAAATTTGCAAAGAGTGCTCCATCAACAGCAAGTTCCAGATTTGCGTCGTCAAGAACTATAAATGGATTCTTTCCCCCGAGTTCCAGTGTGGCCCTCTTTAATCCCCTTGCACAGAGTTCCATTACCCTTTTTCCAACCTCGGTAGAACCGGTAAACGCAACCTTATTCACATCGGGATGAAGGATGAGGGGTTCTCCTATTTCAGCATCGCCTGTTATAACATTAAATACTCCGGAAGGAAGTTCGCATTCCTCAAAAATTTTTGCAAGTTCAAGGGCAGTGATACAGGTTTGTGGTGCGGGTTTGAGGACCACAGTATTTCCCATCGCCAGAGCAGGTCCTGCCTTCCATATGGCCATCAAAAACGGAAAGTTCCACGGAATAATTCCCGCACATACTCCAACCGGTTCCCTTCTTACATAACTGAAATTTATAAAGAGTGCTTCAATCGGTTCTATTTCCTTGATAAAAAGTTCTGGTGCTTTTTTAACAAAGTAGGTAAAGTTGTGGATTCCAAAGTTTATATCACCGAGAGCCTTTCTTATAGTTGCTCCTGAATCCATCACTTCAAGTTTTGCCAGATTTTCTGCTTTTTTTCTCATAAGGGAACAGGCCTTTAGAAGTATTTCCGTTCTTTTTTCTGGTTTCATCTCAGCCCATTTTGGAAGGGCAGATTTGGCTGCTCTTACTGCTTTATCAACATCCTCCACCTCTGCCTTTGCCACCTCCGCGAATACCTCTTCAGTGGCAGGATTTATGGCCTGAATTTTATTACCCTTTGAGCCATCTACCCATTTTCCATCTATGAATAGTTTGTACTCAAGCATAATTCACCTCCTACCATGCTGATTTCAAAATTTTTAAAATTTCCGAAGGGTCATTCACGGGTTTTGGATTTGTAAGTATGGAAGGGTCAGACAGTGCAATCTGAGCGCATTCTTCAAGTCCATCTTCGGGAACTCCTGTCTCGCGGAGTTTAACGGGAATTCCAAGAGAACTTATAAATTTTTCCATACGATTGAGCGCCCTTTCAAGATACTCTCCATCACTTTCATCTTTTTTCCTTTCAACCCCAAATGCTTCCGCTACCATTATGTACCTTTCAGTACAGGCGTCCATGTTGAATCTCATTGACGGGACGAGAAGTATTCCATTAGCAAGTCCATGAGGGACATTGTATTTTCCACCTACACTATGTGCAATAGCATGAACGATGCCCACTAATGCGGAATTGAAAGC
>JBBIVP010000197.1:0-3344 GCA_037439705.1 bacterium | reverse complement strand
TGAATGCGATAGGTATAGCGCCCAGGGGGATTTGAACCCCCGACCCCCGGATTCGAAGTCCGGCGCTCTATCCAGCTGAGCTATGGGCGCTTCATAATTTTTTTACATTTTACAACAATGAGAATTTTTAGAAAAATGTTCCTATTGTGAATTCAAACACCATTCTGTCCTCCCCAGGTGCAGGATTAATTGGAAATCCCCACTCAAATCTGAATGGAGCAATTGGAGTAAACCATCTTATTCCAAAGCCCCACCCCATCTTCATTTTTGACAGGTCCATCCATTCTTCCTCATTATAGGCTTGTCCTGCGTCAAAAAAGAAAACCCACTTTATTCCCGCTTCTTCAATGAGCGGAAAGAGAAGTTCTGCATTAAAAATTATCATCTTGTTTCCGCCGGAATGGATGGATACACTTGCTGATGATGGGTCAAAGGGATTGAGGAGCGCGGGTCTTTCAGGTCCTATCCCGTAATATCTGTATCCCCTGACTGTATCAATTCCTCCTATGAAGTATCTTTCAGAGTATGGGAGTCTTCTGAAATGATTTTCAAATCCAAATGAGAACCTTCCTCCAACCATAAACACGAATTTCCAGAAGGGATTGTAAAACCTGCTGTGGGAGATGGAAAATTTTGTAAAATCGTAACTTCCTCCAAATGGACCACCTGCAAATTCCACAGTTCCTGTTGTCCTTGTGCCCGTTGATGGGTCAAATGGATGGTTTCTTGTATCCCTTATGAGGCTTAATGATACGGATGAAGTGCTTCCCTTTTCTATTGTGAAGCCCTTCTCTCCGTATAGACTTGTTATGTCCGCATACTCATATCTGTATGTCCAGAAAAATCTCGTGAACTCTCCTATGAGATATCCGAGCCTTATTTCTCCACCAACTGAATGTTTCCTGAAATCCACATAACTGTATTCAAAATTAAAAGCCTCTGCTCCGAATCCCCAGTTCGTATCAAGGAAGTACGGGTCGTAAAATGAAAGGCTGTAGAGCTGTCTCCTTGACCCGAATTCAAAAGAGAACCTGAGTGTCTGTCCATATCCGAGAAAGTTTCCGATTGATGCCTGAGCGGTGGCAATGAAATTTTCCACCGAACTGAATCCAACTCCTGCGCTGAAAGAGCCTGTTCTTCCTTCTTTTATTTCTACATTGAGGTCCATTCTATCTTCACCTTTTATATCCTGATTTATTTTGACCTCTTCAAAGAAACCAAGTCCGTATAATCTCCTCTGAGAGAATTTTACAGCGGATTCATTATATAAATCCCCCTCTGAGATTCTCATCTCTCTCCTTATTACCTTGTCCCTTGTCTTTGTATTTCCTCTTATGTTTATTCTGTCCACATAAACAAGTTTTCCCTTCTCTATGGTAAAAATTATATCAATTTTTCTATCTTTTTTTGAAAAGAATGTTTTCGGGTCAACATTTGCGAAAGCGTATCCGTAATCAGAATAAATGGATGTGAGGTAGAGAATGTCATTTCTTATGTTGCTTGCCTTAAAGAGTTCACCGCTTATTGTTTTCAATTTTGAAAGGAGAAAATTCTTCTCAAAAAGCACATCTCCATCAATATCAATATTTCCAATATAGTATTTTTCCCCCTCTTCTACCGAAAAGATGACTATTATGGATTTTCTATCCGGTGTAATGAAGAATTCGGGTTCGGATACTTTTACCTCAGCATAACCATTTTCAAGGTAAACTGCCCTTATCCTCTCTGCGTCTGTTGAAAGTTTTTCAGCATCAAATCTTCCCGAAGATGTGATAAATGAAAAAAACCCCTTTTCTTTTGTCTCAAGGTATTTTTTGATTTCTTCATCAGATATATTTTTGTTTCCGTTTATATATATCTTCCTCACATAAAGCTTATCTCCTTCTTCTATCAGATATGTCACTTTAGCCCTTCCTTCCTTTACCTCTTTTATTTCGTATGTTATTTCTGCAAAGGGAAATCCCTTTTCCTTATAGAAAGCAGAAATTGTTGATATATCCCCTGCTATTACAGAATAATCCACGAAATCTCCGGTCTTCAGTTTTATCTTTTCCTTTATATCTTTTTCCTTTATCTTTTTTGCAACTTTTATTTCAATATCTGAAACACGAGGTTTCTCTTTAAATTTGAAAATAAGGGTTTTGTTTTCTTCGTCATAATAGGCAGAAATGTCCGAAAAGTACCTCTTTGAAAACAGGCTTTTTATTGCAGACCTTATTTTTTCTTTTTCCACGGTTTCGCCCGGTTTAAACGGTATAATCTCATACACTGATGAAGGAGCAACCGTTTTTAATCCTTCAAATTTTATTTGTTCTACTTGATATGTTCCATTAAGAGTTATTATTAAAAATAAAATTATCAGAAACAACTATTTCCTCCCTGTAAAAGAAAACTTTCCGTCCACCATTTCAACCCTGTTTTCAATCTTTTGAGCAAGATAAAAATTGTGAGTTGCTACAATGAGGGATATCTGATTTTTCTTCACCTCTTCAAGAAGAAGTGCAAACACTTTTTCTGCTGTTAAGGGGTCAAGATTTCCGGTAGGTTCATCCGCAAGGATGAGCAATGGTTCAAGAAGGAGAGCCCTTGCAATTGCAACCCTCTGCTGTTCACCACCCGAAAGTTCAGATGGAAAATGGTTTATTCTTTCGAGAAGTCCCACCTCTTTTAGAAGAAAAAGAGCCCTTTCTTTACACTTTTTAAGGGGAAGTCTTTTGATGAGGCCCGGGAGTATGACATTTTCCATGACTGTAAAATCAGGAAGCAGATGGTAAAATTGAAAGATAAAAGCAGTTTTACTCCCTCTTATTTCTGAAAGTTCATCTTCGTCAAGTCCTGTTATGTCAATTCCATCTATTATGACCCTTCCTGAAGTTGGTCTTTCAATTCCGCCTATTATGTGTAAAAATGTTGTTTTTCCAACACCCGACACCCCGGTAATTGCGAGAACTTCTCCTTTTTTCAGTTTGAGATTAACACCTTTCAGAACCTCAATTGTCTTTCCTCCGAGATTGAAATTTTTTTTCAGGTCATCAATTTCAACAATAAATTTTTCATTCATACCTGAGAACCTCAGCAGGCGATATTTTAGAAACTTTGATTGACGGATATATGGATGCAAGGATGCATATCATAAAGGCTGAAAAATTTATCAGGAGAACATCTATCAGATGAACATCTACCGGGAGAGTGGATATGTAATAAACATCTCCTGGAAGTGAGACGAACTTATATTTTGCGAGAAGAAAACATATTATAAGGGCAAGGATTGTTCCTGTAATTACTCCGATTATTCCGATAACAATTCCGTGGTAGAGGAATATCTTTATTATCTCCTTCCTTTT
>JBBIVP010000196.1:0-3400 GCA_037439705.1 bacterium | reverse complement strand
TTATTCTTCAAAAACTCCGCTTTTGAAAACCTCTCTTCAGCCTGACTTGAATCAAGAATCACCTTCACATCCACTCCCCTTTTTTTCGCCCTTACAAGTGCCCATGCAAGTTGAGAACTGGTAAATGTATACATCGCTACAAGAATCTCTTTTTTTGCAGAATCAATTCTTCTTTCAATTGCATCCGCACACCCTCCCTTCGGGCTGAAATAAACCTCCAGGGTCATTGATGAGGCAAGAAATGGCAAAAATAATAGAATAATTAAAAAATTAGTTACCCTCAAACTTTCTTGCCTCCTTATTAAATGCTGAAGCAAGTCCTCTCAAAAGGTCTTTTGAGTTAAGGGTTATTGAAGAAAGTCTGGTTTCATATTCAAGACCATCGGAGAGGTGAAACCTCATATAATTGTTTATAGCCCTTTTTGCGTTCTGAACCGCAATCGGAGCATTTCTCGCAATTTCTTCTGCCAGTTTCATTACCTCATCAAATAATTTTTCCCTTTTTACCACCCTATCAACAAGATGAATTCTCAATGCCTCATTTGCATCTATCATTTTTCCGGTGAATATGAGCTCTTTGGTTGCCCCGGGACCTATTATCCTTGGAAGCCTCTGCGTTCCACCGAGATCCGGGAACATTCCCATCTGAACTTCGGGAAGGGCAAATTTTGCATCCTCTGAGGCTATTCTTATATCACAACATGCTATCAGCTGAACGCCTCCACCAAGACAGTACCCGTGAATTCCGGCAATCACAGGCTTTGGCTGTTCCTCAATTTTTGTAAATACATCCCTCATCTCCTTTACCATTTCGTAGAGTTTTTGAACCTTGAGAGATTCGGATTCTTCCTGAAGGATTTCCATCATTGGAAATTCTCCTTTAAGGTCTAAACCCGCTGTGAATCCCTTTTCTCCACTTCCTATAAGGACAGCACATCTCACATCCTTTTCTTTAGCAAGTCTTTCAGCATACTCTCCAAGAAGTCTCCACACATCCATATCCAGTGCATTTATCCTTTCAGGACGACTCAGGGTTATTACTGCTATATGTCCCCGGACTTCATATAATACCTTTGACATCTTTCTCCTCCTTTCTTTTTATGATATAATATTTTTTGAAATAAATTAAAGGAGGAGCCATGAAGAAAAGGGTTTCCATTATTTTTCTGGCTTTTTTAGTTGGATGTAGCGGTAATGGTTCTTCAAAGGAGTCTCCCCAAGGCATATTAAAGGGTTTTCTTTCAAAAGGGGATGGAGAATCAGCATTGGTCTACTTAGAGGAAAATAAAGACAAATTGCAGGAATGTGAATTCCTTTACGCTTCCATGCTCGCAAATTTTCTGGTATTTTTAAATGAGATAAATACCCTTTCTCAAGTTTCCCTTTCTCCTTTAGCAGTAGATTATCTCGCACAGGCTTATTATCAGGTAATAAAGCCCCTTGAAGAATACCTCGTAAGAATTGATGAACTGGCGGATGAAATAATATCAAAGAAGTGCAGTTTTCTTCTTGAAGAAGGCTTAAAAATTGAACTTGGCAAAAAGGGAGGAGATTCCTACCTTATGGTTGTTCTCGGGGATGAATGGGATGAAGGAGAGGCTCTCATCTTTTCAATTTTTGCGAACACAATCCTTTCTGGGGTTGACTTCATCTTTTCTCACTCTGGGGAGATCCAAAATTTAATCGTTCCCAACATTTATGATGAACCCTTAGCAACCCTGAGGGAATTCGGTGGACTTGTGGATGCAAACCCGAGACTTTTTGAGTTTTCAAAAGACCCTGAACTGAAGAAAAGATTTTCCATCCTTCCAGAAAGGCTTAAAAAAATAGCAGAATTCATATATTCAAACGGAGGGACAAAAACAACTACTTCAGATGACACTGGATTTTTTTCCTATTTGTTCAACAAAGAAGACGAATATCAGGATGATGATGTTCTCGGATTCATTGATAATGGAGAAAAGGGGAAACTTGATGTTGGGGACGAGTTTGTATTTGGCATAAAATCTTTTGATGCTGACATAATAAACTTCCCCGATGTCTCAAGCGGAATCAGAATAAAAATGACCCTCCAAATTTATCCTGTGGTGAAAAAGATGATAGAAACCATTGAAGAATACTCTCAAACCCTGTGGGAGCAGATGGTGGCTGTAGAAAATCCTCAAAAATCTTATGAAAGAATCGGCTTTAAGCCACTCAATGCCCTTCTTGAAACTATAAATCAACCACCCATACCTGAGGTTTTAGAAATTGACCTCTCCGCATTTTTCAGAAATCCGGTCCCGTTAAGAAGACTCCTGCCATACTGGTATGATGACGATTATAACATAACAACCCCAAAAAAGTTCATTGTTGAAGGAGAATGCCCTTTTGATAAGGGATTCAATTTCATCTACATACACGATGTCCCTCATTTTCCGGATTCTTTTACTTTTACATACAATTTTAACGATTCAAAAATTGTTTCCGGAGTAAAAATTAAAGAAGATGGTATATTCCCATCCATAAATTACACAATCCCGTATATAGCCTTTCAGGACCCAACTTTCAACAGTTCAATCTATATAAACCCGGCAGAAACAGGAGAAGGTGAAAACCAATTCGTTCTTCCGGATAATTACCTCTTAAACAGGGCTATTGCAGTTTTAGTGAAATATGCGAATGAAGGGCTAAGCATATTCTGAACGCTCAATCCGAAAGAGAGAATAACTCTTCATAAGGAATTGTAAGCTGATTTCCGTTTTCAAGGTCTTTTATTGAAAAAATTCCCCTTTCAAATTCCTCTCCAATAATTACCACATATTTCATTCCCTGAGCATCTGCTCTTCTCATCTGTGATTTCAAACTTCCAAAAGAGGGTGAAAAATCACATTTCTTCCCCTTCTCTCTCATTTTGTAAACAATCTCAAAAACCTTTTCGTTGTATTTTTCTACTGCTGATACCACGAAAAATCCGCTCCTTTTTTCTGGAGGTCTGCTCATGAGTGAGATAGTCCTTTCGCATCCGAGTGCAAATCCAACTGCTGGAATATCAGGTCCTCCGAGATTCTTTACTAAAGAATCATACCTTCCTCCGCCTGCAACCACAAAATCCCTTCCTTCTTTATCCGAATATACCTCAAACACTGTCCGGGTGTAGTAATCAAGTCCTCTCACAAGCCCTTTGTCTTCAATGATGGTAATCCTTTAGTATAGGAAATAACCTCGTAAAAATGCTTTTTGCAGTCATCGCACAAAAACTCTGAAATCTGTGGTGCCCTGTCCTTAGTTTCATCACTTTCATTCTTGCAATCAAAAAACCTCAAAGGATTATAGTTTGCTCTCCTCTTGCAGTCATCACATAAAACATTCGTTTTGGAGTTCAGATATTTTTTCAGTTCTTCCTTATAGATTTCCCTGC
>JBBIVP010000195.1:0-3424 GCA_037439705.1 bacterium | reverse complement strand
TGCTTCCAGAAAAACAAAGACGATATGAAAAGGCTTTTATTCTCGCGTTTTTCAACATATACCTTAAGGGTTATGAAAACTGGCGTTCATTCTTGAAAGAAAACTATGTAAAAAATTTCAAAGATGTGATAATAAAATCCTCTCAATAAAGCAAACGAGAAATTAGGGGGGTTAAAATTCCGAATCCTGAAAGAATTACTATCAGTATAAAACATTCCGCACTTCCAAAAACCGGTATGAAAAGGAGAGATGAGAAAAATGCGGAAATGGCTCCTCCCAAATGGTCAATTCCATCCATTATTCCCGCTGTCCTTCCGCTTGGAATTTTTATTATTGAGGCTGATTCCCTGAAAATTCTTCCCGTCAGAAATCCGTAAAGGAAGTTGAGGATTAGAAAGATAATGGTTCCATAAAAAATCCTGACTCCCTCCAGATATCTTTGTGAAAATATCCACCAGCATACTCCTGAGAAGAGAGAAAGAAGTAAAAGGTGAAGAATAAATCCCTTTTCTTCCTTTCCCCTTCCTGCTGTCCCCAATGTCAGTCCTCCCATGAATGTGGATATGAAAAGTCCAACTGTTAGATAAAGGTATCCGAAGATGCTCTGATAGAGAATTGCGAGATTTATTTCGGAAAGGAGTCCGGAGAAACCCACAATGAACGCTCCGAAAAGGGAAAGGGAGGGAATATTCAAAAATTCCCCTTTCAGTGAGAGAAGGCTGAGAAATAAAAAGAAAATAATGATGTGCCAGAATTTTATGTTTTCAATCCCCCTCAACAGATTCTGAAATTTTGCACCTTCTTTTCCTCCGAGAAATCTCATGTAATAAAAATAGAGCGATGGTCTCTCAACGGTATTCAATTCCACATGAGGAATGGACTTCTTTATCTCCGAAATGTAATAATTTCTCCTTTCCTCACTTGCATCCCATAAAAGGTACTCCTTTATCGCATATTTCGCATTGAAGACATTTATTTTTTCTATAACTTCATCAAGGTCCACTGGAAGGTCTGAGGCTATGAAGGCAAATCTTATTGAAGGAAGGACTTCCACATGAGAAAAAGAGCTTTTGAGCGTTTTGAGAAGGCAGGCAAGGTAATCTCTCTGTTCCTCACTCATGTAATTTGATGGCTCCCCTGCAAACACAACAAGAAAGCCATTCTTTTTAATCCTCTTTTTTGTGAGTTCAAAGAATTCCTCCGTGAAAACTCGGTTTTCCTGAGCGCCCGATGGGTCGGGATGAAGAATTGCTATAACTTTATATTCCCTGTTTTCTTCCTTCAAAAATTTTATAGGGTCCATTGAAATGACATTTAATTTCCTTTGGGGTTTAAAAAATTTTTTCTCCATCTCAAGAAGTTCCTGCGGATATATTATGAAAGATGCGTTAGCGTTTTCAGGAAGAAGCCTTCCCTCTCCTGATATTGAGCCACCGATAAAAAGAACCTCTTCATTCTCACCGGAAAGAAGGAGTGGTAGATAAAGGTTCATCTCAACGGATTTTCTTTCAGGATATGTGATTATGGG
Source organism: bacterium (assembly GCA_037439705.1). Lineage (GTDB taxonomy): Bacteria > JBBIVP01 > JBBIVP01 > JBBIVP01 > JBBIVP01 > JBBIVP01. The sequence continues at coordinate 1,896 of JBBIVP010000195.1, read as the reverse complement.
AAGGCTGTTTAACAGGATATAATTTGTTTCATCCCTTTCAAAACAAACATGTTCACCAAAAGGACTTGCTCTGTAATCAGATGGGTTGATTCCCAATTTTATTTTCTGAGAGATTTTACCGAGTTCTTTATCAAATGAAATGGAAAGGAGGGTAAGGATTGAAAGAAAACAAATAAGCCACTTCAACTCTACTCTTTTGATGAAGAGGGAAATTGTGAAACCGCATATTCCCAGAACAATAAATCCGCCCGATAGATGGTTCAAAAAGGGAATTATCCCAGCAGATAAAATTCCTCCGCCAAGGAATGAGCCTGCTGATTCAAAAAAGTAAACAAATCTTATAGCGTCTTCTTTTTTCAGGTAAGATACCGAGAGGGCAAATGTGAAGCCGAAGATAAAAGATACCGGAATGGTTGAGAGGAAGGATGCCAGAATTATGTGAGAAACAGGAGCGATTTCGTATGGAAGTATGCCATGTAGCCTTTTGGAGGAGATAGCAAATATCACTGATAAAACCGATAACATTCCTGTGAGAAGGAGAGAAATTTTGAAGGCAAATTCCTTGTTTTTTATTCTGTCTGAAATTCTTCCCATAAAAAATCCTCCCAGGGCAACCCCTATTAGCCAACTGCTCAAACAGAAACCCATAACGAATTCATTTCCCGAGTAGGTAGAGATAAAGGACCTTATTAGAAGTGTTTGAACGCCTATTGAGAGTGCGCCGAAGATGAAAAAAATTGTCCTTATATCAGGCAATTCAGTGTGAGGATTTTTGCCTTCTTTTTACTTCTTCCTGCACAGCCTGAGTGAAGGCAGCTCCTATGGATGCCTGAATGGAGTCTTCAAGGATGGGAAAACTCTTGAGGAGGAGTTTGAATATGAAACCTGTAGACCTGAGGTCTGATGTCCATGAGTATATGCCCATGGTTTTATTTTCGTCAATTTTATAAAAATTCCAGTTTCCTTTTACTCCCTTTATCTCACCTTCAAGATAATTCCATTTTATTTCTCTATATGGATTGAATTCCTGCTCAACGCTGTATTTTGTTTTCTTTTTGAAGATTATGAAATTGAAATCAATCTCATAAGTGATGACTGTCCTTCCATCTTTTTTATTTTTAACCTTGACAGATCGAATCATCGGAACAAATTGGTTGTAATTTTTGTAGTCCACAACCACATCCCACACCCTTTCAACAGGAGTTTCAAAGAGAGTATATGAGAAATACCAGTTCAATGGTGTTGAAGGAGAAATGAGGACCACACTTCCTCTTTCAAAAATATTTTTCAGTTTTTCTAGATTTAAATCCTCAGGAATATGAGTATCTTCCTTCCATTCCTTTCCTTCAATTTTTTCCTTAACGACCTTTGGAACTGCTGAACTTAAGGCTATATCAAATCCGAGATCAATAATTGGCTCCTTTTCAACAATTTTCATGATAAAATTACTTTTTGCCTTCGTAAAAACCGAATATATGGCAAGGGTTCTTTTGTTCTCCTCAAGAGGGAAGAATTCCCATTTTCCATAATCAACAGCAAGGTCTTCATCTTTTCTGGAAAGCGTCCAGGTGATATCTTCATAGGGATAAAGGCGATGAAGGAGAGAAAAATTTATGGAAAAGGGAATTATTGCTATTTTGAAGGTGAGCGTGAAGGAAGTATCAATTAAATTTTCCGAAATCTGTCTCTCTCCCGATTTTGTTACGAGGGGCATGAAGAGTGAATAGGAATTGAAATCGGTCACTACATTCCATACTTTTTCAACCGATGCATCTATTGTTACTGCTGATGAGATGAATGTCTCCGCCCAGCTTATGGTATTGTCAATCAGAATTAGTTCCCTGTTTGCTATAAATTCTGCCATTTCTTCTGGAGAGATTTTTCCCACAATAGAAT
>JBBIVP010000194.1:0-3446 GCA_037439705.1 bacterium | reverse complement strand
GACAAATTTTTCTAAAGAAAATTTTTCGGATAAAAGACCAAAGCTGGTCTTTGAAACCGATTCTTCTCTGGAAGGAAGGATTTTACAAACAGCCATTCTTTTTATCTCAATTGATTCCTCTTCAGGATTGACATCAACCGGAACCCCTATCACAATCACCTTTTCCTTCATTTATCAAACTACCAGAGAGAAGGAGACCAGGATGGAGTCTTCTGGTCAGAAGATGATTGGGTAAGGAGTGATGTTTTTCCTAAGAGAAGGTCAACTATATATATTCTCCAGCGCATAGTATCATCCCTGCAGGAAACTGCTATAAGGTCTCCTGAGGGAGCAAAGGATGGGTTTTCACAGCCGTAAAATGAGTCCATTATAACCATTTTCTCTATCCTTTCAGCAATGGAATATAGGTAGACAGTCGGAGTGTTTTGAACCTTTGTATATATAAGTTTTGTTCCATCCGGAGAAAACTTTGGCGATGTGGCATACTCAAAGGGCGATGTTATCCTCTCCTTTTTTCCGGTTTGCAAATCCATAATGTAGATACCGGGTTTACCTCCCCTATCACTGGTATATGCAATTCTCTTTCCATCCGGAGAAAAAGAAGGAGAAACCTCAATGTATTCATCGGATGTAAGCCTTTTTATGTTTCCTGTTTTTAACTCGTAAAGAAAAAGGTCAATTTTTTCCCCATCGGATGTGGAATATGCTATGTGTCGTCCGTCCGGAGATATTTGAGGAGTGGCTTTAAAATTCTGGGATGTTAAGAATGGTCTTTGAATCCCTTCCTGTAAATCTATAATGAATATATCCGGCTTTTTAACCATGTAGCAAACAAAAAACAGATTCCTTCCATCAGGAGCCCATGAAGGAGACATGGCAAGCTTGCATCCTGTAGAAAGTTTTCTTTTGTCCATTCCATCAGGAGAGGAAATCACCACCTCCCTTTTTCCGGGCGCTCCCTCAACGAATGCTATATTTGAGGCAAAAGGCGGATTTCTTGAAAGAACTTCTTTAACAAATATGTTTGAAAATTCCTTAGCAAGAATTGCAGGATTTTTTCCTGAAAAGTTTTTCGTTATGTTTATTCCAGGACCTGAAAGACTTAAAACCCATTTTCCATCAGAGGATGTAACTCTTATCCTGTAATCTTCCTCTCCTGTTTCTACCTCCCCAAAATACCCGAGCATTTTTTCCATCCTTTTTACTATCTCCGGAGGAGCCTGAATGGAAACCCCTATCTTTTTAATGGAAGGTTCTTTTACCTCAATAACAATCTGGGAGATAAGAATTCCTATTAAGAAAAATGCCTTCATTCCGACGAGAATATAAAAATTATCTCCACCGGTTTTTTTGGATTCCATGGCGGTGGTGAAAAACTCTGAATTGAATCTATAACGCTTAAAGCGAGGGCATCAAAGGTTGGATTTCCTGAAGTTTTTTCAACCCTCCTTTCAAGAATTTTTCCATCAGGAGAAATTTTTACAAGAATCTCTGCCTTTAGGTTTTTACCCTGAAGAGGAGAAACTATCATCCATTTTTCTTTTACGCTTTTCCAGAGAAGGGCTCCATACTGACTTTTTATGTCCTCAGGAATAAATTCCTCTTCCATGTCTTTTTCTACATTTCCCTATACACCTTTCGCAGAACCTACTCCGCCTTCTCCAGAGGGTTTTTTAGAAATTTCCTTTTTTCCTCTATCAACCCCTTTTTCCTCTTTTGCATTACTGGTGGATTTTTTTGCATTTTTCAATTTATCTTTCAATTTTTCTTCTTTCCTTTCTTTAAACCCAGCATCCACTTTTTTCTCTTTTTTCACCGCAACCTGTTTTTCTTTTGGGGAACTCTTCTCCACATTTTTGGATGGTTCGGGTTTAACCGTTTCAGGCTTTTTGACCTCTTCTTTTACTGAAGGCTTTTGAACTTCCGGAACTTCCCGTATTCTTACCTCTTCCCCTGCTTCCTGAATTTTTTCACCTCCCTTTCCCGGAGAAAACGTATAGAGTGAAACCCTAACAAATTTTTTTTTCGAAGGAGTTGATGAAGGAACAGTTATAGCTATAAAAAGAAGAAGGTGGATGAAAGTTGCAAAAAGAACCCCCTTTTTTAAAATATCCCAGGGCATCATTCCCTCTCCGCGATGAGCCCTATCTCGGTAAATCCCTCCTCCCTTAACCTGTTAAGAATATCAATCACCTCCTCATAGAAAACCTTTGCATCCGCTTCAATGAGAATTGGCTTTTTACCTTTCATTTCCTCCTTAACCCTTCGTATGAAATTCTCCCTTGAAACCTCCTTCCCGTTAACAGAAATTTTGCCAGTCTTTTTAATAGTTATAACAACTGCATTTTCTGCATTTATCTCTTCAGAAGTTTTTGCTTTTGGAAGCTGGGCTTCAAGTCCCACCTTAAGCATGGGAGCAGAAATCATAAATATAATCAAAAGCACAAGAACCACATCCACAAAAGGAGTAACATTTATGTCGCTTAAAGTAGTATGCTCTTTTCCAGTTTTGATTCCCATACATTTATTTTAAGTCCTCCTTCATCTTTTATCAAATTGAACCCTTGAAAAATTGGAAGGAATAAGATATAAAGTAAAAGGTGAACAGAAAAGAAGAAAGACTCGAAGAATTAAAAAACAATCTCAAAAAGAAAGGAATGAGACTTACTAAAGCCCGAAAAAAAATAATTGAAATTCTTACATCCTCAAAAAAACACCTTTCCCCGGATGAAATATATTCCATTTTAAAAAAGTCCTGCCCCTCTACGGGTTACGCCACTGTTTACAGAACGCTCAGGATTTTGACTGATGAAAGAATAACGAGAAAAAGAAAATTCAACGAAAGAATATCGGTTTACGAACTTGTCCAGGATGAAAGGAAACATCACGACCACATAATATGTCTGGGGTGCGGGAGTATAAAAGAATTTGAGGACGAGAGAATAGAAAAACTTCAAGAGGAAATTGCCAAAAAATTTGGATTCGTAATTGAGGACCACAAACTGGAATTATACGGCTTCTGTTCCAATTGTAAAAAACAAAAGGCATAACCTTTAGTCATGAAAGAGCCTATACTCATTGAAACAGAAAGAAAAAGCGATGTGCTTAAGAAGGTAAAATTTGGATGCCTTACAGGAATACCTGTCATCAACCTGACTCTCGGTTGTCTTCATTCCTGCGTCTACTGTTATGCAAAGGGATACCCTTCAGCACCTCCTGAAGGGGAGGTATTTTTCTTCTCAAATACGAGAATTCTCATTGAAAGAAAAATTTCAAGAAAAAAGCCATCCTTTGTGGTCTTTAATACTGCCTCAGATTCCTTCCAGCCACATCCAAAGGTTCTAAATATGGCTTATGAATGTATGGAAATTTTGATAAAGGACAAAATTCCCTTTTCTTTTCTCACAAAAGGATTTATCCCGGATGAGTTCATTGATCTTTTTAAA
>JBBIVP010000193.1:0-3468 GCA_037439705.1 bacterium | reverse complement strand
GCATACCTCGGACATCCAACGAAAACCCTTTCAATGGTTGAATGCGGAGGGTGCACCTCGGCAGTTGCAATGAGAACAGCAGCAGAGGACATCCTTTCAGGAAGAATTGAAACAGGTTGTGTAATTGCGCTTGACTGGAGGGCAGCGGAAATCCCTGATGATGTGGAATACTTCATAAAGTATGGAGTTTTGATGCAAACCTGCCTTTACGGGGTTTATGATGCCCCTTATGGAATTGGAGCGCCAATTCCCTATTATGCCATGAGCGCTCAGAGGTATATGTATGAGTTCAATGTGCCATACGAAAAAATCGCTAATGTGGCAGTAGTTCTGAGAAAGCATGCAGAAAAGAATCCACTCGCAGAATACAGAAAGCCAATTACAGTAGAAGATGTAAAATCATCAAGAGAATTGAGCCCGCCATTTAGGCTACTTGATTGTTCACCATTTTCAAGTGGAGCGGGATGTATAATCTTCGGGAGAGACGATGGTTCAAAAGATGCCGTTTACATAACTGGATGTGGAGAATTCCACCATTCTTCACATTTTATAAACTCTGCTGGAAGCATAACAAAATTTATTTCTGTAAGAAAATCTGCGGAACAGGCTTATGAGTCTTCTCAAAAAAAACCTGCAGATATAGATGTGGCTGAAATCTATGGGGTTTTTACTGCTACCGAATTGATGATTCTTGAAGGACTTGGTCTTGCCGAAGAAGGAAAGGCATGGATTGGATTTGAAGATGGAACCTGGGCGTACGGAGGGAAAACTGTGGTTGACCCATCTGGAGGGAGGCTATCTCTTGGACACCCTGCAGCAGTAACACCACTTGCTGAAATGGTGGAAGTTTATGGGCATCTAAGAGAAAAATGGGGAGAAAGGAACATCAAAAATGCAAAGACAGGTCTTGTTCATGCTGAACACGGAATGCTCAACGGAGGAATAGTTTTTATACTTGAAAGGAGTTGAAAATGGATCTGGCAGAGATAATAAAAACATACACGCAAAAGGCATTAGAACACTACGGAGATAGCGCTACAAAGAAATTCTACGAATTCCTTTCAAAAAGGGAGTTTAAAACAACAAGGTGCAAAAAATGCAAAAAGACATTTTTCCCTCCAAGACCCTTCTGTCCGAACTGTCTTGAAGAAGAAATAGAATGGGTGGATATGCCCCGAAAAGGAAAATTGTTTGCCTTCACCCAGCAAGAAAGGTCACTGAGGTTCGGAAAGCCCGATGTTATAGGAATAGTGGAACTGGATGGCATTGGAAGAATTCTTACCAGAATAAATGCTCCTTTTGAATCCCTTAAAATAGGCATGGAAGTTCATCTTGATTTTATAGATATCGGAGGATTATTACTTCATCAATTTACACCCCGATAGGGTCATCTTTGGGGTCGGGTCTCGCCTTTTTAAACCTTTAAATCCATTTCTTTTCAAAGCCATTTCTATAACAAAAATAAAACCTTTTCATACAATTTTACACTTTTTAACTCAAGTCTCCAGCCAATTTCCCCTGGTAATCATCTCTGTGCTGGTCTACAACAACACCTCCTTGACTAAAAATCTAAATCAAGTTAAATAATTTTAAATAAAAAGGAGAAAGAGATGGAAGCAGTAGAATTAGAGGTTGAAGTGAGAGAAAAAACAGGAAAGGGTGATGCTGGAAGAATAAGAAGAAACAAAAAAATTCCAGCAGTAGTATATGGAGGAAAGGAAAACCTGCACATAATAGTCTCTCCAGAAGAATTAAGAAAAACCTTAAAAGGTCCTTTCAGAACAAACACCATTTTGAAACTCAAAATTAAAGGTCATCCTGATATGGGTGAGAGGATGGTGATGCTGAAGGATTATCAAATAGACCCAATTGCGGATAAACTTATTCATGCTGATTTCATTGAGATAAAAGAAGATAAAAAGGTTGTTTTAGAAATTCCAGTGAGACTTCAAGGAACCCCTGAAGGTGTTAAAAAGGGTGGTGTCCTTCAGTGGAACATAAGAAAATTAAAATTAAGGTGTTATCCAGCTTCTATCATTCCTGAAGTGATTATTGATATCTCATCCCTTTCTCTCGGTCATTCATATCACATAAGTGATTTAAAACTCCCAGAGGGCATTGAAGTCCTTATGGACAGAACACTTCCAATCGTTACCATCACAGAAGTGGTAGAAGAAAAACCTCCTGAAGAAGTTGAAGAGGTAGCAAAGGAGGCTGAAGAAAAAGTAGAAAAGAAAGAAGAAAAGGAGGAAAAAGAGGAAGAGGAAAAGTGAAAAAGTGGGTCTTCGGTCTTGGAAATCCAGAGAAAAAATATATTTTGTCAAGACATAATATTGGTTTTATATCCGTGGATGAACTTTCTAAGACCTGGAAGGTGCCAATAAATCAGGAAGGATTTCTGAGCTTATATGGGGTAAGGGAAGGAAATCCAGAGGTATTCCTCATAAAACCTCTTACTTATATGAACCACAGTGGAGAATGCGTTGAAAGGTTTGTGAGGGAATTCAGGATAAAAAACGAGGACATCCTTGTTATACACGATGATATGGATTTGCCTCTTGGAGCGATGAGATTTAAAAGGAAGAACGGAAGTGGAGGGCATAAAGGAATAGAATCCATCATTCAACATCTTGATTCAGGAGGATTTAACAGGTTAAGAATAGGAATTGGAAGACCACCTGATGGAGTTGACGCCATAGATTATGTCCTCGCAAATTTTGAAGAGAAAGAAATGGACCTTTTAAAAAGGGTTCTAAAACTTCTGCCTGCTGCGGTTGATGTGTGGGTTAAGGAAGGGATAGAAGAAGCTATGAATTGCTTTAACAACTTAAACCTTTATAAATAAGCATAATTATTCAGGGAATTCAAATTCCTCCACAATTATTTCTATCCCATATTTTGGATGGGATATAAGTTTTCCCTTTACCATTACCTTCTTACCCACATTATCCCTTATTTTTTTGAATTTTTCTCTATTTTCCGATGGGTCTGTAAAAAGAACCAATTTTATTTTGGAATCTTTGGGAATCAGAAAAATAGCCTTTTTACTCCTTGAATTCTTTACATATTTAAGAAGGAAATATGCCTTAACCCTTTTCTGAAGATTTGTGGATACCTCTCTTTCATCTTTAATATCTATTTCTTTATACACATCTTCAAAGGACCTCTGGACAAAATCAACCTCAAACCTTCCAGCAGGCACTGGCTCTTTACTTTTGAAGAATAAAAAGGATATTCCGCCTGCAGAAAAAACCAGAAGAACCATTAAGCCTTTTTTCAGTTTCTTTCCCATAAAACAAAAAACTTCTTCTTATAAACATTAGCAAGTTCCTTCGCATCTGTAAAGATAAGACAGTCTTCATCATTATGTTCCTCAGCAGTTGCTGTCCAGTTGTAGGAACCAGTTATAACAACCTCATCATCAATAACTGCAAATTTATGATGCATCTTTCCGGGAAACTTCACCAT
>JBBIVP010000192.1:0-3508 GCA_037439705.1 bacterium | reverse complement strand
GATATACTTGATTTACTTTCATCAGATATTTACATTCATATAGGGCCAAATGCCAATATTCCGATAGCATTCAAAAACTATGGAACAGGTGGATTTTCGTTTTACAAAGCAGGAGCATGGTTTGTGCCCGATCTTGAATCGACAGGCAGTCCATCTTCTGATGCTGCAGCAGCAGTTGAAAGACTTGCTGATAGCCCACAAGAGCCCTCTCAGCATTTCTTCAGCGATGAGGTTAGGAATGACCTCATCAAAAGGATTGAAAACCTCGGTGGTGACTGGAAGAAAATAAATCCCTCAACTCAAAGGACCTATGCAACGGATTATGTTTACAGGGTTGAGGAAGGACTCATAAAAGAAGGTTATTCGCCTAAATTGGATGAGAAAAAATTCTCCGAGGCTGCGTACAAAGTAGCAGAAAAGACAAAGATGCTGGAAGTTTTTTCGGCAACTGATTACACACAGAACCAGACGAGGCTCGCCCTTAAAACCCTTTTTCTTACAGAGGTTCCAATCTCGTACGGATACAGGCTCAACGATAAAATTGCAGTCGGAGGAAGCCTTAAAATTCTTTATGGAGTTGGATATGAAAGGGATTTGAAATTTATGGAAGAGATTGACTGGGACAAGTTTATGGATGAGGCTTTTGAATTTGGAAATGGAAAGACGAACATCGGAATAGACCTTTCGTTTCTTTATTCGGATGGCTTTTTGAAGGCTGGTTTTATAGCGAAATACATAAACTTTCCGTCTTTTGATACAAATACTGGTGGAATTATGAGGCTCTATCCCCAGTTAAGAAGCGGGGTTGGCTTTACCTTCTTTAAAAACCTTTTAACCCTTGCCTGCGACATGGACCTCTATCCGGTTAAATCTCTGAATAGAGATATAAAAGAAATGGATCTTTCGATCGGCACCGAGGTAAATCTAAAAGCAGTTGCCTTCAGAGGAGGATACAGGCATAGCCTGACAGAAGGGACAGAACTCGGAGAATTCGGATTTGGAATTGGATTCAACCTTTATATAATGAAAATTGATCTCGGTTTCACTCTCGGAAATTTTGTTGAAATTAAAGGATGGAATGTTCCAACTGACGCAAGCGGTGAACTTTCATTTGTAATGATTTTTTAAGAACTTCCTTTTTCTTTGAGTTTTTTGAGTTCTAAGGGATGTTCTTCCTCCATTTCCTTTTCTGAAAGGAGTCCTGTTATAAAGGCTATATTTGCTTCTTTCGCTCCCGGTTTTATAAGAACATGATAAAGATGCCACACAAATATCGCTAATGTGGCGAGAATGGCTTCATAGTAATGAATTACTGTTGATAGATTTATAACCCAGTAGGGAAGGAATTTGAGAAATAATGTTTCCGCCCACATGATTATACCTGTAACTATCATTATTACAGAACCCCATATAAGGGCAAGATATTCTGCTTTCTCTATATAAGAAAACCTGTCAAAGAAAGGACATTCCTTTCTAAGTCCAAAATAGTGCAGAATGGCGTTTATTACATCCCAAATGTCTTTTAAATTCGGTATCATATCTATAAGCCACTTCCTTCCTCTTTCGGTGAAAAGGATGTAATAAATATGATAAATGGAGACAAGGATAAAAATTATTGCAGCGCCCCTGTGAATCCACCTTCTAACTTCCTCTTGTCCAGGTCCTTCAAAATAAGGAATTACCAATTTAAACTTTAAAGCAAATCCACTTAATGCAAGAGTAAAGAATGTTATGAGCAATAAAGCGTGTTGTATCCTCTCAGAAAGTGTTAATCTGAGAAATCCACCCTTTTCCTTCTGCTCCTTATATTTTTCCTTCAATCTGTTGATGAAATCAATGAGATTGTGCAAGAACATTCCACCTATTACTAAGGGAATGATGATAAGATAAACCAAACGAACATAATATATTATAAGGTCAGAAAGCTCTTTGGTCTTTTTTGTAATTACAGGATGAATTCTTCCCTTTGCAAAATTATCTGATGCTCCCGGATGACACTTTCCACAGGTGGTTTTAATATTCGCAGGATTTACGGATGACCTGGCGTCAGAAGATGGAAGAATAAGATGGTAACCGTGACAACTTTCACAATTTGCAGCCCTTGTATCCCCGAATTTATCAACAAGTCCGTGATAACTGTGTTCGTAGGATGAAACTCTATCGGATGGAAGTCCGTACTTTTTTATTATCCTTTCCAAGGCATGACATTCGGAACAGGTTTTTGAAACATTAAGTGGTGATACAGGTGATTTTTTCTCCTCGGGTGGAAGAATCTCATGCTCTCCATGGCAGGTAGAACAAACTGGAGCATCTATAGCACCTTTAACAAATGATGAACCGTGCACACTTTCAATATATTCTTTGTAAACATCAGAATGACACTCGCCACAGGTGGTTGGAATGTTTGTTTTATTGATTTTTGAGTTAGGCTCTTTTGCAGGATAGATGGAATGGCTTCCATGACAGGAAACACAGTTGGCTACCCCTTCTATTTTTTCTTTAAGCACCAATCTTCCATGAATGCTTCCGGAGTAGTATTTCAAAGGTTCTTTAACAGGGATTTTTCTCTCTTCCACGAGTTTCGGGTTTTCATGACATCTTGCACAGGTATAAGGAATTTTAAAATGGTTTGTCATTGATTTAGGGTCGGAAGATGGTTTTATGTAATGAGTCCCGTGGCAATCAGCACATTTTGCATTTCTTTCACCATCTTTCTTTTTTCCATGAATGCTTTTTTCATATTCTTTAAATACCTCTGAATGACACTTTTCACAGCGAACTTCGGGAAGTTTTTCTTCGTGAGGAAGAGACTTTATTGCTTCATGACACTCTCCACATCCCATATCTCCGTGAATTGAATTTTTGAACTCGGTCAGGTCTATAAAGGCTGAACCCATTTCCTTTTCCGAATGGCAATCCATACATTCTTTAACAGTGTATGCATTTACGAAAAAGGGAAAAATAAGAAGAGAAATTGTTATAATTACTCTTTTCATTAAAATATAGTTTAAATTTTAACCTTTTTTTTTCAACAAATTTCCAAAAGTTAACCTTTTTAATCCCAATTTTCATCAGGTTCCCTGGGTGATTTCCCATATTTGAAAAGGGACAAATCCGCCTCATCAGATAGAATAACTTATACAAAAACTTGATAAATGAAACAAATAATATAAAATAATCTACGAACTAAATATGTTGTGGCTAAAAACAAAATTAACACTTATTATCTTAATTCCTGTGTTGACTCTTTCTCTATTTTTTATATGTATACCATCTTTTTCAAAAGATAATCATTGCATTGAATGTCATGTAACTGGGAAAAGCGAAAAAAGGATTGAATTAAAAGAGCTGAAAACCTCGGTTCACAAAGATATAGGATGTACGAATTGTCATGGTGCACTTTCTTATCCACACAGGGAAATCAAACCTGTAAACTGCACTGGATGCCATGAAAATGAGAACGCCGATTATATAAAAAGCATTCATGGAAAATTATCCGCTTCGGGTT
>JBBIVP010000191.1:0-3521 GCA_037439705.1 bacterium | reverse complement strand
ATGAGGGCGATGGTTTATTTAATAGATTGAAGGCGAGGAGGGGCTTGAGATAGAAATAGTTAAAAAGGGAATAATTCAAAAACAAACCAATTGCCAAAAAAACCTCCTTTTTCAGAGACAATTTTTAAAAATTCTTGATTTTTATTATCCATCTGATAATTTATAAAAAATGAAGGTATTAGTTACAGGAAGCACAGGATTCTTAGGCTCATGGCTCATTGATGTTTTGAGGAAGAAGAACTACGAGGTGATCGCGACCGATATTCCCGGAAGCAATTTTTCTCACAACATTGCTAAAGGGTGTAAAGTAATCCCACTTGACCTCGCTGTTGAAGAGCCTGACCCGCTTTTCAAAGAAAATCCCGAAATAGTCTTTCATGTAGCAGGAGTTTTTCATCTCAATGCTCCCCCATCTCTTCTGAGAGCGGTAAATGTAAAAGGAGTAGAAAAAATGTGTTCCGCATCTTTAAAATATGGGGTGAAAAAATTCACATTAATAAGCACAGTGGGAGTTTATGGAAAACCGGTTAGAATTCCAGTGAAAGAGGAAGACCCTAAAAATCCGAGGAACAATTACGAACTAACAAAATGGAAGGGAGAGTGCGTGGCAGTTGATTTTTACGAAAAAAAGAATCTACCACTTATTGTTATAAGACCCACCCTGATATATGGACCAAGAAGCAGATATGGACATGCAATGTTTATGTGTCTGGTTGCATCCCTTTATATGAGGGGAAGAAATAAAATCAGAATAATGATAAAAGGTGGTCCGAAAGCTCATAGTGTTCATGTAGAAGATGTAGCAAGAGCAACCATTTATCTTACTGAGAAAAATGAAATAGGGAAGACTTTTAATGTTGCAGATGAAACCCCGGTCACCTTAGAAGAATTCTTTTCTGCTTTCCTTACACCCTACGGTATGGATATAAAAAGGAAAATAAAATATATGCCCAATCTTTTAAAGGGAATTCTTAAATTTGTAAAAAAAATTCTGCCTTTATTTGAAGATAAACTGAGAGAGATTACATGGAAAGACTGGAAGGAGCTTGCTTCAAAATTCTTTTTCAATCCGGTCTTACTTCCACAGCTTGATGCAGGCTGGATTGATTATGTTGGCTGGGACCATGTTTATGACATAACCCTACTCAAAAACGCAGGATATAAGTTCAAATATCCTGAATTTAAGAAAGGGGTTGAAGAAACAATGAGATGGTACATGGAAGAAAAGTGGCTCCCATCCCCAATTACACCCATGTATCCTGGGAGGTAAAGAATGGGAATAGAAAAACCTTCCGAAAAAGAAGAGGAATTTTTTTTAAGACTCAATCAGGACCAGATAAAACAATTAAGAAAAAAACTGGATTCACAAAGGAAAGAAGAAGCGCAGAAGAAGATGAATGAAGATTTCTGGATGAGATGCCCAAAATGCGGAGGAAAACTTGAGGAGAAAGAGTTAGAAGATGTGAAGGTGGATGTCTGTTCAAAATGCGAAGGTATATACCTTGATAAAGGAGAACTGGAACTCCTCATTAAAAGAAGCGGACCCATAAGAAAAATTCTAAAAAGGTTTTTATAAATACAAATTCTTGAAATTTTTGAATAAATCATTAAAATAAAATTGATGTTTGAAGAGGTAAAAATAGACCCAAAAACTGTGCCAGAAGTATTTAGAGAACTCTATGTGGAAAGAAAGACAGGTGTATGTAAGTTCACAAGGGGTGAAATTATTAAACATGTATACTTCATTTTTGGAATGCCAATTTTTGCCTCCTCATCAGACCCAAATGACAGAACAGGAAGGCTTCTTATAAAAATGAGAAAGATAACTCCTGAAGAACTTGAACTCGCCCTTGCTGAGTCAAAGAGTCAAAACAAAAAACTCTGTACCCTGCTTGTTGAAAAAGGAAAACTTACACCCGATGAACTTATAGAGGTTGTTCTGAGACAGGTGGAAAACATCTTACTTTCAATTTTTGAATGGGAGGAAGGAAAACTTGAGTTTAAGGAAAAAGAAATTGAAGATGAAGACATAATAAGCCTGAACATAAGTGCTGCGAATGTCATAATGGAAGGAATAAGATTGAAATTTACAATACCAAGGCTTAAAAAGGTGATTCAATCCCCATGGAATGTTTACAAATTATCTGATGACCCGAGATACAGATTCAGGGAACTCAGATTGAAACCCCATGAAACGAAAATTATTTCATCCATTGACGGTAAAAAAAATTTGTGTGAACTACAGGAGGAATTAAAAATAGACGATGAGGACTTTTTGAAATCTATTGGTGGATTTTCCCTTTTAAAGCTCATTGAAAAAGTTGGAGAGAAAAAGACTGATATGGTCCCAGAAATATGGAAAGAAGAGTTTGGAGTTAAGGAAAAGAGTGCTGAAGAATATTATAAAGATGGCGTGGTATTCCTTGAGGAAAAAAATTTCAAAAAGGCAAGGGAAGCACTTGAAAAGGCAGTGGAATTGGACCCGACAAATCCCGAATATTTGACTTTTCTGGGAATGTGCTATTCAATTTCCTCTGATGATTATGAAGCAAATTATGAGGCTGCCATCAAGGCTTTCAAAAAATCAGCAGAACTGAATCCTACTGACCCGAGAAATTTTTATTATGTAGGAATCATCTACTCTACCCTTGGAAAGAGAGAAGTGGCAATAAAGGCTTTTAAAAAAACCCTTGAACTTGACCCCAACCACAAAGGAGCAATGACGAGGTTGAAACAACTTACAGAAGAATAGATGTATGAAATACTGAAATATCCAAACAAAAAACTTAGAGAGAAAGCAAAAGAAGTGTCCAAAAATGAAGATGTAAAAAAAATTGCAGAAGGAATGCTCCGTACGATGTATTCCGCTCCAGGAATAGGACTTGCTGCCACTCAGGTAGGAATACCTTTAAGGATAATCGTTATTGATGTTACTCCACCTAATAAGGATAAAAATCCACTTGTCCTTTTAAACCCTTTAATTCTTAAAGGGGAAGGGAAAACTAAGTTTGAAGAGGGATGTTTGAGCTTTCCAGGAGTTTTTGAAGAAGTGGAAAGATATTCAAAAATATGGTTTTCAGGGTATGACATTAACTGGAAAGAAGTATCAGGAACTGCAGAAGGACTTCTGGCAAGAGCAATTCAACATGAAATAGACCACCTTGATGGAATACTTTTCATTGACAGACTTTCACCCCTTAAAAAGAAACTGGCAATAAAAAGATATAAGGAACTTCACTCCTCTATCCGAACCAGATAGACCTTCTTTTCTTGAGAAGTTCGTATATCATCTCCTGGATGGTTCTTCTCACCATTTCGGAGAGATTATTAACAAGGATATCATCATTAATAGCATCTGGTGGGTATTTAGAAAGGTCAATAATTTCTCCAAAATGAATGTACCATTTGGATGGTAAAGGAATTAACCCTATCGGACCCAACCATGGAAATGTAAGGGTTATTGGAACATATGGAACACCGAACAGTCTACCGAGCCCTTCCAGTCTTGCAATTAAAGGATA
>JBBIVP010000190.1:0-3549 GCA_037439705.1 bacterium | reverse complement strand
TCCCTCGTGTAGAAGAGATGTTTAATAACCCTTTTGAAATCCATAAATCACAATGGAAAAGGAGGGATTTTAAAAGGTTCAAAAATTATTTCTTCATTAAAAATTATTATTCCATTATCTGTTATATAGGGAAAGATGCAAAAAGAATAAAATCTATATTGAAGAAAGGAAAAATTAAAAGGGTAATCAAGGATTATTTTCCGTTTATTCCTCCTGTATATCGGTTTTTAAAGTATTATTTGAAAGGGGCATAAACAAGATGTTTGAGATTTTACATCTTTATAGTTGTGAAAAAACTGCCGAAAAGCAGGCTCAAACGCTCCATAGACTTCATAAAAGGTGTGGAGAATAAACTTGGAAAAAGAAGGGTATTCAAAAAGGATGCGGAGTTCGTGGTGAGGATTTCTGAGAAAGTGGTTGCGGTGGAAAATGAATGACAAAAAATTACCTGACAGAAGGTTCATTGAGGGAGGAAAGAAGCGATGTGTAATATGTGAATATATCTTTCAAAAAGAAGATAATTTTTTTGAAATGCATAGGTGCTTATATAAAGAAGAAGTTTTGGAATACTCATTATATAAATGTCCCGAATGTGAATCTATAACTGCTGAGCCTATGCTTTCTGCCCCTCCAGACTGGTATGCGTATATAGGGGAGCAATATGGATGGCGGTGGGAGTTTAGCAGATTTTTGAACGACATAACATCGTTGAGCATTTCTGAAAAAATATTGGAGGTGGGATGCGGAGAGGGTATAATTCTTCAAAAGTTAAAAGAACTTGGTTTTTCTTCTGTGCATGGGATTGACATCAACGAGAATGCGATCAAAAAAGCAAAGGGCAAAGGGATAAATGCATATCCCATGAGATTGAACGATTTTGTAAGAAAATTCCCAGAATTGACCTTTAATGCTATTGCTTTTTTTCATCTTTTAGAACACCTTGAAAACCCTTATGATTTTTTAGTTTGTGTGAATAGCATTTTGAAGGACAGAGGCTTCATCTTTCTCTCCATCCCCAATCCGAATAGGTTTAATCTCCTTATCAAAAGAGAGGAATGGGATTATACTCCTCATAAACTCATAAGATTTTCTCAAAAGGTCATTAAAACATTGCTTGAGCGGACAGGATTTAGAATTTTAAAAATAGAAGAAGAGCCAAAAGGGGCATCCCTGCTAAGGGTTATTATTTGGAAGATTGACTCAATATTAAAAAGAATGTTCGGAATTGATGCGAAACTTCATAGGAAATTAATTCGGTATCCTATTAAACTTCTGTTTCTCATCTTTTTTCCAATTCTTTATCCTCATATCTTCTTGAAAATGATAAAAAACTATCCTTACAAAGGAGGACAATCCTTGTATGTTGTAGCCCAAAAGGACATAGCCTATAAAATAAGGTAAAAATTTAAGAAATAGAATATGATTTCTTCACTATTGTTATAAATTCTTCCACCCGGTGTCTCCAAGTGTACTTCTCTGATATCGCTCTTTTTCTTTTTGCCTTTTTTGTTTTATCCTCCTCTATTGCCTCTCTTATTTTTTTGACAAAATCTTTTTTATCTTCTGCTATGTAGATTACATCTTTAAGAGGTTGAACTCCTGGAATCTTCACACTGACAACAGGAAGACCGATAGCGCAGTATTCATAAAGTTTTAAGGGACTTATTCCCATTGTTAGAGGGTTGATGAGAAGGGGGATAAGGGCGAGGCTCCATCGTTTTATATGCTCACCTACTTTTTCCTGATGAACAGGTGGCAAAAACGAAACATTCGGAAAGGTTTTTAATTTATTAACTCCATTTATAGTGTATTTGCCAGCACCTGCTTCTATCCCGCCAAGAAATTCTATTCTAAAATCGGGATAATTTTCCGCTACAAGAGATAAAAGTTCAAAATCTATGCGGTCATTTATTCTGCCAAGGTAACCCAAAATAATTTCTCTATCACCCTCCTCATTTAATTCTATTGAAAGCAGGTTTTCAGGCGCCGCATTCGGGAACAAGAAGGAGTTTTTGTTTAGTTTTTTTGCTTTTTGAAGAAGATGGTCATTTACTGCAAGGACTATATCTGACGAAGAGATGTGGATTTCGGTGAGTTTGTAAATAAATTTTTTCCACTTTTCTGTTCCTCCAGGGTATTCCGCATATTCATCTGCATAATAGAATATGTTTCCTCTCTCACCGCATTTTCGCAGGAGATAGATTGACCACCATGGATATGTCGTAAAGAGAAAAGGATTTTTGAGTTCTAACTTCTTTATTAAATACTTTATTTGCATAGATAGAGAAATGGAATTGATGTAGTGAATCCATCTAAATCTTCCAAGCGGGAGAGGATGAAAGGGATGGTATATAAAAAAATTGGGATTCTTCTTTTCTATAAGAAATGGTCTTTTCTGCCCGCGCGACCAGAGGAATGGCACCTGAAATCGCGATGGCTGAATAAAAAGGGTCTTTATGCGGTAATCGCCTGAAAGAATTTTAAGGAATTCCCTCAACCAGAATGCCTTCCAATCAGCCATTGGTATCAGGATTATTGAAAAATTTTCATTTCTCATGAAAGTTTATTATAATGAAAATGTGGTTATTGTCCATATAAACCATTATTCAGAAAAAATTGGGGGTGTGAATCAATACCTTGATCAAGTAAGTGTTTTTCTTAAAAGAGAGGGGGTTAAAAATATTGCCATCTTCGGTTCGGGTCGGGAGACCAGATACAGTGGATTTGATGAGGTCTATATATTTGAAGGAATAACATCTTTTAAAAGGGTATTTCAGGAGAAAGATATGAAAGCTATAATTGAGGTCCTGAATAAATGGAAACCAGATGCGGTGATATTTCACCTTTTTGAAAATTACACACTTCTTGAAAGGCTCGCAAGTGAGTATCCAACTTATCTTTTCCTGCATGCTCACAACTTCTGCCCCGGGGGGACAAGATTCTTAACATTTCCCTTTTATAGGACTTGTGAGTATGAAGCAGGAGTGAAGTGTATTGTTATGCCATATATCAGAGGCTGTTCAGGGATAAGCAGAGGGTCTCTTCAAGCAATAAGAAGATTTCAGGCGTTCAAAATGTGGAAGAGGAGCCTCACATTTGTGAGGAAGGTGTTTGTCGCTTCTAATTTTATGAAAGAGGAGGTTGAAAGAACAGGTATAAAAAATGTCTGTGTGCTTTCCCTTTTTCCTTTTCATTATCATCCGAGTTCAATTAAAGATGCTCTTCCCGTTGCCTTATTTGCAGGGAGAATAGACAAAAACAAGGGACTTGATGTTTTGCTGGATTCTGTTTCTATTGTTAAAAACAGAGCAGATTTCAAGTTGTGGATAGCAGGTGATGGATACTGGAAAAATAAAATGATGAGAAAGGCTGTAAAAATCGGTATAGATGAGGTTGTAGAGTGGAAAGGATTTCTTTCAAGGGAGGAAATGTGTGATGCATACATGAAAAGTAGGGTGGTTATTGTTCCATCTTTATTACCTGAACCATTTGGACTGGTTGCCATTGAGGCGCTCGCTCATAAAAGGCCTGTGGTGAGTTTCGGTGTTG
>JBBIVP010000189.1:0-3587 GCA_037439705.1 bacterium | reverse complement strand
ATAAAATTGGGGTAGAAAGGTTCAGAATTGGGTAAGGAGGTTATGAGATGAAAGAGGTGATTAGAAAAGACAGACTTTATAAATCCGTAAAATTCAGATACGGATTGAACACAGGTCTGTTTGCCTGGATTCTTCACAGGTTAACAGGGCTTGCCCTTGTGCTTTATCTTCTCCTACATCTCACTGTTTTAAGCAGCCTTGCAAAGGGCCCTGAGAGTTTCAACTCCCTTATGGCGAAGATGAATATTCTGCTCTTCAAGGTTCTTGAGGTTGGACTTTTTGGAGTATTTGTTTTTCATGGCTTAAACGGAATAAGGGTAATAATGAGCGATTTCGGGATGGAATCAAAATATCACAAAAATCTATTCTGGGTCATTTTTTCTCTTGTGATAATTCTTGTTCTCGTTGGCGGATATCCAATAATAAGGCATGCCATTCATTAAGGAGGTGAAAAGATGAGAAGGGTTAATTCCTTAATATGGTATCTTCAGAGGTTTTCAGGAATAATTCTACTTATTGGTCTTGGGGTTCATTTCTGGGTTCTTCATTTTGCCAATAAAACCGGGGAGTATCTTTATCAGGATGTCGCTCAGAGGCTTTCAAATCCATCATGGAAGGCATTTTATATAGTTTTTCTTGCAGTCGTCATATACCATGCGATGGTGGGCTTGAGGATGGTGGTTTTTGATTTTCGTCTGCCAAATTTTTTACGGAAGTTGTTTTCCATAGGCATTTTAATTCTCGGAGTAGCACTTTTTATCTGGGGAATGAATTCGCTTATTGCTGTTAAACCATTATGAGGAGGCGAAAATGGTAGAGCATGATGTAATTATAGTAGGTGCAGGACTTGCAGGATTGAGGGCAGCAGTTGAACTTGCAGATACCGTTGATGTGGCGGTTATTACAAAGGTTTATCCAACAAGGTCCCACTCGGGCGCTGCACAGGGAGGAATTGCTGCGGTGTTAAAAAATGCTGACCCGGAAGACAGCCTTGAGTCCCACATGTTTGATACAGTTAAAGGAAGTGACTATCTTGGTGACCAGGATGCAATTGAGATTCTCATCAATGAAGCTCCTGAAAATATATACGAGCTTGAACATATGGGATGTCCTTTCAGCAGATTTCCAGATGGAAAGCTTGCACAGCGTCCATTTGGGGGACATTCCAAACCAAGGGCTGTTTTTGCAGCAGATATTACAGGGCATGCTATCCTTCACACACTTTATGAACAGTGTGTGAAGAAAAAGGTTCGTTTCTATTCAGAATTTTACATGATTTCCATTTTCGTCAGGGACGGAGTTATGAGGGGGTTAATGGCATATGACCTAAAAACCGGAAGGATTGAAGTTTTCAACACAAAAGCGGTTCTGTTTGCCACAGGTGGATATGGGAGAGCATTTAAAATAACATCAAATGCCCATGCAAATACAGGTGATGGTCTTTCGGTAGTTTTGAAAGCGGGTCTTGAAATAGAGGATATGGAATTCGTTCAATTCCATCCAACAGGTCTTTACAAACACGGAATACTTCTTTCAGAGGCATGTAGAGGAGAAGGAGCATATCTTTTAAATGACCTTGGCGAGAGATTTATGCAGAGATATGCTCTAAAGATGATGGAACTCGCTCCGAGGGATGTTGTTTCGAGGTCAATTCAGCAGGAGATAGATGAGGGAAGAGGAATAGGGAAGAAGGACTATGTTCATCTTGATCTGCGGCATCTTGGAGCTGAAAGGATTCTTGAAAGGCTCCCCCAGGTTTATGAGATAGCAAGGGATTACTTAGGGGTTGATGCTACAAAGGAACCAGTTCCAATACAACCAACAGCCCATTATTCAATGGGTGGAATTCCAACGGACATATATGGAAGGGTTATTTTTGGGGTTGATAAGCAGGTGATAAAAGGTTTTTATGCTGCTGGTGAGTGTGCTTGCGTATCCGTTCACGGTGCCAACAGACTCGGGACAAATTCACTCCTTGAAGCTGTGGTTTTCGGAAGGAGATCAGCGAGGACAATAAAAGAGGACCTTTCCAAACTGAAGAGAGAACCAATACCAAAAGAGGATATTGAAAAGGAGAAGAAATTCGTTGACAGTTTGTTTGATGGTGAGAGCAAGGAAAATGTGGCAAAAATAAAGGCTGAGCTTCAGGAGACTATGACAAAGAAATGCGGAGTTTTCAGAACAGAGAGCGAGCTCAAGGAGGCATTGGAAAAGATAAGGGAACTTCAGAAGAGGTTTAAGCAAGTTCGTATCAGGGATAAAGGGACTGTTTTCAATACGGATTTTGTTGATGTGTTAGAAGTTAGCCATCTTCTTGATTTTTCAGAGGTTATAGTTCTTGGAGCACTTGAAAGAAAAGAATCAAGGGGTGCTCATTACAGAAAGGATTATCCTAAAAGAGACGATGCAAACTGGCTCAAGCATACACTGGCGAGAAGGGTGGATGGTGAAATCAAGCTCTATTACAAGCCTGTTGTTATAACAAAATTTCAGCCAATGGAAAGGAAGTACTGAGGAGGAAGACATGAAAAAGGTATTCAGAATAATGAGATTTGACCCTGAAAGGGATTCAAAACCAAGATATGTTGAGTATGAGGTAGATGTGAATGAAGAGATGACCGTTCTTGATGTCCTTCACGAGATAAAGGCAAATATGGATGGTTCACTTTCGTTCAGGAGGTCATGCAGAAGTGCAATATGTGGTTCCTGTGCAATGAATATAGCAGGAAAGAACAGGCTTGCTTGTAACACACAGGTTGTTGAGCTTAAAAAAGACCTCATTACAATAAGACCTCTGAATGGTTTCAGAATTATAAAAGACCTGGTTGTAGATTTTGATTCGTTTTTCAGAAAACTTGAGAAAGTTATTCCATATATAATTAATAAAACTCCACCTCCTGAGAAGGAAAGGCTCCAGTCTCCTGAGGATTTCAAAAAAATTGAACAGTTCACAATGTGTATCCTCTGCGGTTCATGTACTTCATCCTGTCCATCCCTTTGGTTTAATTCAGAATACCTTGGTCCATCAGCATTTGTTAAGGCATACAGATTTTATGCGGATTCAAGGGATGAAGGAAAAGCGGAAAGGCTTGAGGCTGTTTCTGATGAATCAACCGGTGTATGGAGGTGTCATGTAGTTTTCAACTGTTTTTCCGCCTGTCCCAAAAGCATAGACACTACTTATGCTATAAACCAGTTGAAGAAGGCAGCCATTAAGGGAGGAAAAAAATGAATATTCATGAGTATCAGGCGAAGGAATTGATGAGAAGTTATGGAGTCCCTGTTCCAGAGGGAAAGACCGCCTTTTCCCCTGATGAAGCAAAAAAAGTTGCTCAGGAATTGGGAAAAGGACCTTTTGCTGTGAAGGCTCAGATTCATGCAGGTGGAAGGGGTAAGGCGGGCGGAATAAAACTGGTTGATGATGCTGAGGGAGTTTATAGAGCTGCTTCTGAATTAATAGGTAAAACACTTGTTACCCATCAAACAGGTCCTCATGGGAAAGTGGTGAGAAAGGTTCTTGTTGAGAAGGCATCAAAGATAAAAAAAGAATATTATCTCGGAGCGGTTATAGACAGGTCAAGGGAAAG
>JBBIVP010000188.1:0-3663 GCA_037439705.1 bacterium | reverse complement strand
TATTCTTACCTTTCTTCTCTTTCTAACTTCTTCTGACACGAGAAGCGTATGTTTTATATTGGAAGAAGGGTCTCCCCCGAAAAAACATATACAGGCTATTTCTTCAAATACTTTGTTTGAAAGGTCTTTATAAGAAACTGGCAGCTTTTTCCTGCCGATTCTCCAGTGCCAGTTCTGACAGAAAAGACAGTCAAACGAACAACTTTCATAAAATACAGCAAGGTTATACTTTCCTTTCTCCTTTTTGGTAGCCGGACAGAACCAGGAAGCAACGCAGTTTGTGGGAATTGGGTCATAATACCATATTAAATGAGCCTCTTCATCTCCGCCCCTCCATTTTTCTCCATCATAAAACCTCTCTCCACACCATCCATAACCTCCTGGAGAAGGTCTGCAGGAATTTACACAAAAGGAACAGGGAGAATCTCCGTCTCTTGGCGGAGCCTCAACAAGACCAAATTCTACTCTCTTATTAACCCTTGATGAAACATCTTTTATTTTTCCTTCCATTATACATTCATAGCAGAACCCGATGCTTTTTGAAGCCCTTTCATTCCCGCATCCATTGCAGGTCATGAAAACAATTTTAACACAGCCCTTTTTAAGAGACAATTTTTTCAAATCCCGCAAAATCGCTTTTTAATTTTTTCTTGAAAAGAAAGAAAATGTAAATATGATTAAAAAAATGGAAGAGACAAAGAAAATAATTGTTACTAGAAATCTCCTTGAGGCTAACAGGCTACTGGCTGAAAAAGTAAGAAAAAGATGCGCCGAAGAAGGAATTTTTCTCGTTAACCTTGTCTCATCACCCGGTTCGGGAAAAACTACCCTTCTTGAAAGAATCGCAGAAAGGATGAAGGATGAAAAAATAGCGGTAATTAATGCGGACATAGAAACAGACAGGGACAGGCAAAGAATTGAGAAAAAGGGAGTAAAGGCTATACAGTTGGAAACAAAAGGAGAATGCCATCTTGAGGCATTCGTCATAGAACAGGTAATGAACGAACTGTATGGGAAGGGATACCGTTATGTATTTATTGAAAACATAGGAAATCTTATATGTCCAACAGAATTTGACATCGGCGAGCATTTAAGGGTTCTTCTTCTCTCTATTCCAGAAGGGGATGACAAACCGAGAAAATATCCCCTTGCCTTCAGAACATCCCATGTATTGCTCATAACAAAGATTGACCTTCTAAAATTCCTTCAATATGACATTGAAAGGGTTGAAAAAGAAGCCCTTTCTTTGAATCCGGAAATAAAAATTTTCAAGATTTCTTCCCTTACAGGAGAAGGAATTGACGAGTTCATAACCCATCTTAAGAATGCAAGAAAAAGATGCATGAGCTGAGTCTTATCAGGGAACTCTTTTCCATAATGGAAGAAGAGGTCAAAAAACACGGAAAGGAAAGGGTTAAAAGGATAAAATTAAAAATAGGAGAATTTTCTGGAGCGGTTCCGGAATACATGAAGGAGGCATTCCAGTTTTATTCCATAAATACTTTTGCTGAAGGAGCAGAATTGGAAGTGGAAATTGAACCCGCCATTGCAGTATGCAATTTCTGCAAAATTACCTTCAGACCATCCGATATCCTCTTCCTGTGTCCGAGATGTGGAAGAAGTGGAAGAATTGAAAAGGGAACTGAACTTATTCTTGAAAGCCTTGAAATAGTATGAAAAATAAGGATGTAGCCTGTATTCTTCTTGCTGGTGGAATTGGAGAAAGGCTCTATCCGATTTCTTCTCAGGAACATCCAAAATTTTTGCTCAAAAACAATGAAAAATCCCTGATAGAAGGTGCTTATGAAAGAGCGGTAAAAATATGTGGGAAAGAAAATGTATACATTGTAAGCACAAAAAGACTAAAAAATAAAATCCTTCAATCCCTTCCTGATTTTAATGAAGAAAACTTCATAGAAGAACCTGAAAGAAAAAACACCCTTCCAGCCTTTATCATCTCTTTTTTAAAAGTTCCCGTTGAGAAAAAGGTTCTGGCATTTTTTCCCTGTGACCACATTATTGAAAAAGAAAAGGAGTTTATTGAGTCGATTAATAAAGCAATAAAAACAGCAAGAAAGAATCTCCTCACCCTCATAGGTATAAAACCCTCAGAACCTTCAACCCATTATGGATACATAATTCCCGATAAAAAAATTGGTAATGGAATTTATTCTATTAAAGCCTTTGAGGAAAAACCTGAGAAAAAAAGGGCGAAATTGCTGATTACAAAAGGAGGAATGTGGAATTCCGGAATATACATCCTTTCAAGGGAAAAATTAAAAAGTCTTCTCATCACCTATCAAAAGGAAATTTTTGAGAAATTTGAAAAGGAAAAAAATTTCAAAAAGGTTTATGAGGAATTAACCCCTATTTCCTTTGACAAAGGCATAACAGAAAAAGAGAAAAAAGGTGCGGTTATCAGAGGAAATTTTTTCTGGTGTGATATAGGCACCCAGCGTTCAATTATGGAATACATTGAAAAAAGGAATGTAACGATTACTGGTGGAAATGTACACCTTGAAAATTGTAAAAGGGTCATTGCTATTTCATGGAATAAACCATTGTTTATGAATGGGATTTGTGATATAATGGTGCTGATTAATGGAGAGAAAGTGGAAATAAGGAGCATAAAAAATGGAAGAGGAAAAAGAAGGTAAAAAGGGCTCCCTTCTTTTTAACAAAAGGGCTGAAGAGTTTTTGAACACATTTAAAAAAGGAGCTGAATTTGCTCAACAGCTTTTGAAGGAAAACGAAAGGTTGAGATACAGAATGGCTCAACTGGAAGAGGAAAATAAGGCTTTAAGGAAAATGAAGGGTGAGGAAGAACTGGAATTTTTGAGAAAAAGGGTAAAAGAACTTGAGATGGAAAAAGAAGAACTCCTTAAGAAATATAAAGAGGTTGAAAGAGAAAACATTGATTTTGCCAAAAAGTATGTGGAAGTAGAAGAGGAAAATAACAATCTTGCAAATCTCTATATTGCCAGTTATCAACTTCATTCAACTCTGGATTTCAATGAAGTTCTTCAGATAATCACCGAAATCCTTATAAATCTAATCGGATGCGGAGTCTTTTCAATAATGCTCATTGATGAAAAATTGAATGCCCTTATTGCTGTTTCGGCAGAAGGACTTAATATAAAAGATATCCCTCCAATAAAACTCAATGAGGGGAAAATAGGAGAAATTATTCTTAAAAAAGAAAAGTGGATAAGGGATTATTATCCTGAGGAAGAGATAAACATTGAAGAGCCGTTTATCATTGTCCCTCTTGAGGTGAAAAATACTATTATAGGAGCAATTTTTGTTTATAAACTCCTTCCCCAAAAGAGAAAGCTTGAAAAAATTGACTATGAACTTTTTACCATGCTGGCTGGGCACGCAGCCACTGCGATTTTCAGTTCAAAACTTTATTCCGATTCAGAAAGGAAACTTTCCACAATTCAGGGATTCATTCAGCTTCTGACTAAAAAATGAGCAGTGAAAGAAAAGAGCACAATGTGCTGGTGGTTGAAGACTCTCCCACGATGAGACAGCTGTTGAGTTTTATACTGAAAAGGGTAAAAGGAGTAAATGTGGTTGAAGCAAAAGATGGGGTTGATGCCCTAAAAAAAATGAGCCTGAACAAATTTGACCTTATAATTACTGACATAAATATGCCCATCA
>JBBIVP010000187.1:0-3706 GCA_037439705.1 bacterium | reverse complement strand
ACAAATGTAGCAAATTATAAAGAACTCCTTCCAGAACCAATTGTAAAGAGGGTAGAAAAGGGAGAGTACATTTTGAAGGTCGGAAAACTCGGGACCCCTGACATGAAAAGTGTTTACAGTGAAAGGTTTTATTCAGCATCTTCAAAGAATAAAGAAAGGTATAAATTACTTGAAAATGCTGGAATAGTAGATGCTTCAACTGGAAAAAGACCTGTCCCCATTGGACCCGGATTTCCATTTCCTGAAATAGATGAAAACGACCCTCAGGCAGGTGCAAAAATCATCTGGAACTTCTTCTCAACGGAATTTCAAACAAATTCTCAGGAGGTAATGTGGATATTGAAATCATTGAGGGGAAGGAGTGTTGAGGTGGAGGTTATAGGAAAACAGGCCCGTTTATCTTATGATTTCAGAATAGACCCGCTCACTCCAAAGGAAGACATTACCTATAAGGAAATATCCCTTTACCTCGCTCCTGCTGACCTTTTTGGAACAGCAACCCTTACATGGAGGTGGACTACTCCTGAAAAATGGGATTCGGGATGGATGTATATACCATCTTTAAGAAGAACAAGGAGGATATCCAGCGCAAATCGCTCTGACCCTGTTGGTGCCACCGATTATATGGTTGACGATGTAAACGGCTACGCTGGAAAGGTTGAATTTTTCAAATGGAAACTAATAAAGAAGACCACAATGCTACTTCCTTACATTCCAGACCCTGATGAAATCACTGTAACTTTTCCAAGAAGATGTCAATGGGAAAAGAAGAAGGGACCAAAGGCTTTTGTCCAGCCCAGATACAAAATAAAGTGGGCATATAAAGAAGGAGACCCAAAACTTGCTGGCTGGTGGCCTCTGAATGTTGTATGGGTTGAAAGACCCGTTTACATTGTTGAGGGAATATCAAAGGACCCATATTACAGCGTTGGAAAACAGTGGCTCATAGTTGACGCAGAAACATTCCGGATCCACATGAAACTTGGATGGGATAGAGGCGGAAGTTACTGGAGGACACAGGTAATGACTCAGGGATACTACATCTCTCCTGATAACTCAATTTCCGCAGGGAGTGCGGAAATATCTTTCCTTGTAGATGAAAAAAGAAACAGGGCTTCTACAAGTGATAGAACTGCTACAGAAGTCATTCCAACCATTTTCAACATTGACCTGAAGGAGGAACTCTTCTCCATGAGCAACTTCGTCAACTACGGGAAATAGTTTTCTTTTAAAAAATCTACTTCTCCTGTTTAATTTGAAATAATCACTATTTAAAGTATTATTTTTACATTATGTCAGTAGAAGAAAAAATAAAAGAGGAGAGACTTAAAAAACTAAAAGAAATAGAAGAAAAAGGGGAAAACCCATACCCTTCAAAGGCAAAAAGGACTCATAAGATAATAGAAGTTATAGAAAGGTATTCTCAATTATCAAATGAAGAACTTGAAAATCTTAAAGAGGAGTTTTTCCTTACAGGAAGAATTATTTCAAGAAGGTCGTTCGGCAAGGCATGTTTTTTCCACATAATGGATTTCAGTGGAAAAATTCAGTGTTTTATCCAACTTCCCGATGTGGGTCCTGAAAAATATTCTCTGTTTTCAAAAAACATAGATATCGGAGATATAATTGAAGTTAATGGTAATTTTTTCAAAACAAAAACTGGGGAATTAACACTAAGGGTTATGAATTTTAGATTACTCTCAAAATCCCTAAGACCCCTTCCTGAAAAATGGCACGGTCTGAGAGACACGGAACTTCGGTACAGGCAGAGGTATCTTGACCTCATAATGAACAGAGAAGCGGTGGATATATTCATTAAAAGAAATAGAATAATTTCATTCATAAAGGATTTTTTGAAAGCAAGGGATTTTATAGAGGTGGAAACGCCCATCATGCATCCAATACCTGGTGGAGCAAGGGCAAAACCCTTTGTGACCTATCACAATGCTTTAAATATGACCCTCTATCTAAGAATTGATCCTGAACTGTATCTCAAAAGGCTTATTGTGGGTGGATTTGAAAGGGTCTAAGAATTCTAAAGGTGTATCAGGAATGAAGGAATTTCAACGGTTCACAATCCTGAGTTTACCATGCTTGAGTTTTATATGGCTTATGCAGATTATGAGGACCTCATTTCTCTCACAGAAGAACTGATTTCCTCTCTTGCAAGAGAGGTTAACGGGGAAGGAAAAACGAAATTCAGAAATCATGAAATATCTCTTGAACCACCCTTCCAGAGAAGGAAATTTCTTGAACTTTTATCAGAAAGACTGGGAGTTGATGAGAACCTTTTGAAAGACAGAGAATTTCTGTTCAGAAAATGTGCTGAATATGGCATAGCGACAAGAGGATTTGAAGGAACAGGAGGGCTTCAGTTTTTACTGTTTGAAAAACTGGTTGAGGACACACTCATTGCTCCGACCTTCGTTCTTGATTATCCTGTTGAAGTTTCACCATTAGCCAAAAGAAAAGAGGATTCTCCAGATATTGTTGAAAGGTTTGAATTCTTCATAGGAGGAATTGAAATAGCAAATGCATTTACAGAATTGAATAACCCGAGGGACCAGAGACAGAGATTTTTAGAACAGTTAAAGGAAAAGGAAAGAGGAGATGAATCCGCCCATCCGCTTGATGAAGACTTCTTAAGAGCACTTGAATTCGGAATGCCTCCCTGTGCAGGAGAGGGAATAGGAATAGACAGGTTAACGATGGTATTATGTGGAGTTGATTCGGTGAGGGAAGTTCTTTTATTTCCCCTTCTTAAACCGGAATGAAAGAAAAATACGAAATTTCAATAAGTCTGAGATATCTTTTCGGTAGGAAAAAATATGGACTTATGAGGATAATAGCCTTCCTCTCTGTTGGAGGAGTGGTAATAGGGGTAATGACCCTTATAATTGTTCTATCGGTAATGAGAGGATTTGAAAAGGATTTGAGCGAGAAAATCCTCGGCGCCAACGCCCATCTCATTCTGTTCAGAGGAGGAGATTTTTATGACTATGGAGAAGCAGTTGAAACCCTGAAGGAAATAAATGGAGTAACGGGCATAAATCCGTTCATTGTGTCGCAGGCAATGGTATCCTCTGAAAACAATTCCTCAGGTGCAGTGCTTTATGGAGTTTATCCTGAAAATGCAAGGAGAGTTCTCAAGGTTGAAAATTATCTTTTCAAAGGAAATTTTCTTTCTTCAGTAACCGATGTATGCGAGGTTCTGATTGGAAAAGAACTATCCGATTCCCTTGCAGTTGATGTTGGCGATGAAATTTACCTGATTTCCCCTGCTGGAAAACTTACTCCATTCGGAATGATACCGAGAACAAAAAAAGCCAAGATAGCTGGAATCTTCAGGATAGGGATGTACGATTACGATTCAGGATTTGTTTTCACGCATATAAACTGCATGAGGGAATTTCTGGGTCAGAAAGATGGAATTTCGGGAATACAGGTTTCTGTTAAAAATCCAATGAAGGTGGAGAGGATTGCCTGGGAAATAGAAAAAAGGTTGGGCTTTCCTTATTATGTTAGGACATGGAAAGATTTAAACAGAAATCTTTTCTCCGCCTTAAAACTTGAAAGGATTGTCTTTTTTCTCATGCTGACCCTCATAATTCTTGTTGCTGCCTTCGGAATAGCAGTAAATCAACTGATGACATCCCTGGAAAAGTCAAGGGACATTGCAATACTTATGAGCATGGGCGCAAAAAGG
>JBBIVP010000186.1:0-3719 GCA_037439705.1 bacterium | reverse complement strand
TAAATCCAGATGCCAAAAAATAATCCATCTTTTTTGAGAGAGGATTTACAATTTTTCAGGAAAAGTTAAGGTATGTGCGAGATTAAGGAGTGAGAGGGAGAGATGAAACAAATCCCTTGGTCTAAAAAGCCCCTTATATTTTCTCATTCAAACTCATAAAATGTCGCATAAGTATATAACTTATACGTTAACTTGACAAAAGATTCTGGATGTGTATTATATTCTCCATGAAGTATGCAGTGATAAAAACAGGTGGAAAGCAGTACATAGTGAAGGAAGGAGAGGTTTTAAGAGTGGAGAGGATTAAGGAAAAAAAGCCCGGAGAGATTGTAAAATTTGAAGAGGTCCTCTTCTACAAAGACGATGGTAAGGTTCAGATAGGAACTCCAAAAATAGAAGGTGCTTATGTTTCAGCCGAGGTCATAAAAGAAGGAAAGGGCAAAAAGGTAATAGCGATGAGATACAAGCCAAAAAAGAGGGTAAGTGTAAAAAGGGGGCACAGACAGATATATACAGAGGTAAAAATAAAGGAGATACACATATAAGATGGCACACAAAAAGGGACAGGGAAGTTCAAGAAATGGAAGGGACAGCCCGGGACAGAGATTGGGCGTAAAAGTTTTCGGTGGACAGGTTGTGAAAGGAGGTAGCATCATTGTGAGACAATTAGGAACAAAATTCGTTCCCGGAATGAACACAGGAATTGGAAGGGATTATACAATCTTTTCAAAAATAGATGGAATTGTTCAGTTTGAGCATTCAAAAGGAAAAATCAAGGTAAAGGTATTACCCCTCCAATAACCGGTTGTCCCTTTTCATAAATAGCACTCACATCAGAAGGTGTAAAACATCCATTACCTCTTTTTCAAAAAACTCGGAAGTTCGGTGTCATCCTCTCTTATCTCCATAATTTTTGAGGCTATTTCGTCAAGTTCAAAAAGTGGGCGCTGGGTGCCTCCCTTTCTCACAAAAGCAGGAGTTTCAAAGTCCAACTCATGAGATGGTTTTGTCTGAATACCAACAGATGCCTGGTATGTTTTTTCCTTTGTTTTAAGCCCTGTTGCTATAACAATGACCCTTATTCTCTCTCCTATGGATTCATCGGATATAGCGCCGAAAATTAGATTGGCTGATGGGTCAAATTCACTGGTGATGTATTCCATAACTTCCTCTGCTTCATAAAAGGAAACGCCACTTCCAGCAGTTATATTAACGAGGGCACTTGTTGCTCCTGTTATTGAAACATCATCAAGAAGGGGATTGAAAATAGCTCCCTTTGCGGCATCCACTGCCCTGTTATCCCCTGCTCCAACTCCCATTCCCATTATTGCAAGACCTTTATGAGACATAACCGCTTTCACATCTGCAAAATCAATGTTGATGAAGCCATGTTTTGTTATAAGTTCTGCAATTCCCTTTACTGCTTGATAAAGGACATCATCCGTTTTTCTAAAACCATATTCAAATTCGGGTTTATCCACTGAAGAAAGTGCCTGTCTTATTTTGTCATTTGGAATCACAAGAATTGTATCCACTATCCTTTTCAGTTCTGCTATACCCTTAAGGGCATTGCTCATTCTTTCCTTGAGTTCCCATCTGAAGGGTTTCGTAACAACAGCCACAACAAGGGCATTGAGTTCCCTGGCTATCTCAGCAATGACCGGAGAAGCACCCGTTCCTGTCCCTTTTCCCATACCTGCGGTTATGAAAACCATATCAGCACCGCTGAGCACCTCCCTTATTTCATCTTTGCTTTCAAGGGCGGACTGTCTTCCTATCTCAGGATTTCCACCTGCTCCAAGCCCCCTTGTCAGTTCTTTACCGACTTGGATCTTTATCGGGGCTATATTGTCCGCAAGAGTCTGAGCGTCCGAATTTGCGACTATGAACTCAACTCCCTCTATCCCCATTTCTATCATCCTCTGAACAGCATTTCCACCTGCTCCTCCCACGCCTATTACCTTTATTACTGCCTTGCTTTGCTTTTTCGTTTCAAACTCTATCATCTATTCACCTCCTATATTATGTATTCTCTTAAAAACTCAATTATTTTTTCTTTCAAATTTCTCCGACCGAGCTTTCTTGACCTCAAACTGTACCCTGATAAACTTCTGCTTTTCGCTCCTACAAGAATGAGACCCACACAGGCAGAATATATTGGACTGTTCACCATCTCAGCGAGTCCACCCGCTTCGTGTGGCATACCAATCCTTGCAGGCATATCAAAAAACTTTTCCGCCAGGGATACAATTCCGGGAAGTAAAGCAGTTCCACCAGTAAGAACTATCTCTGTTCCATAAGGTCTGTGTGAGGAGGAATCAATAATTTTCTTTATCTGTCCGAAGATATCTTCCAGTCTCGCCTCAATTATTTCAGCAAGTTTTTTTCTTGATTCCTGCCTCACCCCCCTGAACCCTGCATCGGGAACCTCTATTATTTCATCACTCCTTACTTCCGAAGAATCAGCGTGTCCGAATTCCTTTTTTAATTTTTCCGCAGAGGACACAGATGTTTTCAACCCTATTGCAATATCTCTGGTAATGTAGTTCCCTCCCATATCAATTTCCGCTATCTTTCTTAAAGAACCATCGTAAAAGATGCATACGCCTGTTGTTCCACCACCTATATCAGCAACCACCACTCCCATTTCTTTTTCCTCGGTAGTAAGAACCGTCTCCGCTGAAGCAATCGGTTTTACAACAAGCTCCTCCACTTCTATTCCTGCCTTTTCACAACATTTGTAAATGCTGTTCACAGAAGTGGCTATTCCGGTTATGATGTGAACATCCGCTTCCAGTTTTATACCAACCATACCGAGAGGCTCTTTTATTCCCGATTGCCCATCTATTATGAAATCCATAGGAAGGAGATGAATTATTTCCCTGTCAGGTTGAAGGTGAATTGCTTTAGCATAATCTATAGCCCTCATAACATCTGAGTCTGTTACCTCCTTCGTTTTGAGGGTAACCATTCCCCGTGATATGATACTATCTATATGCCCGCCTCCAATGGAAACATAAGCAGATTTTATCTCATTATCAGCCATAAGTTCCGCATCCTCAATCGCCACCTTTATGGAATCAACAATGGCTTCAATGTCAATTATCCTTCCTTTCTTCATTCCCTTTGAGGGATGAGTCCCTATGCCTGTAATCGCTACGAGGTCGTCACTAACCTCGCCTATCATTGCGCAAACCTTCGTCGTTCCTATGTCAATTCCTGCAACTATTCTTTCTCTCCTCCTCATCTTTGCCTCCTAAAATTGCAAAAATGCTTTTTGTGGATAACTCAGATCAATAACTTTCGGAGAAATTCCTTTGCTTTTTATGTAATCAAAAGTGTTTTTCACGAACCTCATGTTCTCCATGTTTTCCCTATCAAAAGTTAGAAGCATACCGCTCATATCCTTAATCCTTATCGTAGAGGTATCAAAAACTATTTCTTTCGGGAAGAAGTTTGAAAACATAATATATTCATCAACAATCTTCTTAACTGAAGAAAGGTCGTTTTTATCAAAGGTTCCGAGAACGAGAGGAAGACTGGAAAATTCCTCCCTTCCCTTTGTAAAAATGAAACCATCTTCATCCACAAGGTATTCACCATCTGCTAAGTGTATCCTTGCAATTGGAACTCTCTCCTGAACCTCCACAGAAATGGTATGAGGAAAAATTCTCCTGACAGTTGCGTCCTTTACCCAGTTCTCCTTCAGAAGTTCGTCC
>JBBIVP010000185.1:3474-3735 GCA_037439705.1 bacterium | reverse complement strand
AACCTAGAAGATATCAGGTATAATTCTTGCAGCAGGAAAAGGTAAAAGGATGGGAACCGAACTCCCAAAGGTTGTTCTTCCTCTGTGTGGTGTCCCAATGATTCTTTATCACCTCAAAAATTTGAAGAAGTTGAAAATTCCTGCCTTTGTGGTGCTGGGTCATAAGAAGGAAGATGTGGAAAGGGTGATTTCAGGAAATGAGGTAAAAATAGTGGTTCAGAATGAACAGTTGGGGACAGCGGATGCAGTTCGTTCAGCCTT
>JBBIVP010000185.1:0-3463 GCA_037439705.1 bacterium | reverse complement strand
GTTGAAGGTTTTACCCACCTTCTCATTCTTTCAGGTGATACACCGCTTATAAGGGATTCAACGATTAAAAAACTTATAAAAACTGCACAAAATGGATACGATTGTGTTTTTCTGACAGGCGAGATTGAAACTCCAAAAGGATACGGGAGGGTCATAAGAAAAGAGGGTTTTCCTGTCGCGATAAAAGAAGAAAGGCATCTTGAACCACAGGAAAGAAAGATAAGGGAAGTAAACATGGGTGCTTATGTTATTGAGAAAGAAGTTCTTTCATTCGCTATTTCAAAGGTGAAAAAAAACCATGAATCCGGAGAGTACTACTTCACAGATATCATAGAAATCCTTTACAAAAATGGATTTAAAATAAACACCGTTTCCCCTGAATGCTGGTGGGAGGGGATTGGTGCCAATACTCCGAAAGACCTTTCCCTTCTTACAATTATCGGATATAAAGAAGGTGTTAGAATGGCGATAAAAAATGGGAACATAATTTTAAACGAAGATGCAACCTATATAAGTCCTTTTTCAGTTGTTAAGGGTGCTTTTATCCATCCATTTGTGAGGATAGATGGTTCGTGCAGGGTAGAGGAGGGAGTAGAAATAGAGGAAGGGTGTATAATTGTGGATACAGTTATAAAAAAGAATTCAAAAATTAAGCCATATTCAATAATTGAAAAATCGATCATATATGAGAATGTGAGCGTGGGGCCTTTTGCACGGATCAGAGAGGGGACTGTTCTTAAAAGTGGCTCAAAAATAGGAAACTTTGTTGAGGTGAAGAAATCTGTTATAGGAAAGAATGTCAAAGCTCAGCACCTTTCCTACATAGGTGATGCAGAAGTAGGAGAAGGAACAAATATAGGTGCAGGAACAATAACCTGCAATTTTGATGGTTTTAAGAAAAACAAAACCACTATCGGAAAGAATGTTTTCGTGGGAAGTGATGTTCAGTTTGTTGCTCCTGTAAAAATAGGAAATTTTGCGTGGATAGGAGCAGGGTCAACAATTACAAAGGATGTTCCTCCTTATGCGCTCGGCATTTCAAGGGCTGAGCAAAAAAATGTGCTTGGTTATGCGAGAAGAAAGAAAAAATGTGCGGAATAATAGGTTATACAGGTAATAGTGAAGTAACCCCGATTCTTCTTGAGGGTTTAAAGAGGCTTGAATACCGAGGATACGATTCTGCAGGTATTGCGGTGATGGATGTGAATGGAAGGATTACCATTCATAAAAAAAGGGGAAAACTTGTGGAACTTATAGAAAAACTGGACATTTCTTCCATAAATGGAAAAACTGGAATAGGTCATACCAGATGGGCTACCCATGGTGAACCCTCCGACATAAATGCTCATCCCCACAGAGCAGGAAGGGTGGTGGTAGTTCATAACGGGATAATAGAGAACTATGAAGCCCTGAAAAAGGAACTTCAGAAGATGGGACATAGATTTAATTCAGCAACAGATACCGAGATAATTGCCCATCTTGTTGAGAACAATTTATCAAAGGGAAAGAATTACCTTGATGCGGTTATTTCTGCATTGAAGAGATTAAAAGGGACTTACGCCATTTTATTTATGTTTTCCGATAAGCCGAACTTTCTTATAGGTGCAAAAAACGGTTCTCCCCTTATTGCTGGTAAAAGTGATGGTGAAATTGTTTTTGCTTCGGATGCCCTTGCCATCGTTCCATTTGTAAAAAAGATGGTGGTTTTAAACGATGGAGAACTCGCAGTAGCAGATGGGGACAGTTTAAAGTTTTTCAACTTTAAAAATGAAGAAATAAAAAAAGACTATCTTGATATTTCTATTTCCCTTTCCGCAGTAGAAAAAGGTGCTTACAAACACTTTCTGCACAAGGAGATAATGGAACAGGTTGATGGAATCAGTAATACAATTTTGAGCACAATTGAAGGTTCTGAATCAATGCTTGATGAATGTGTGTCAGAGATTGAAAGGGCTTCCAATATCTATCTTACTGCCTGCGGAACATCATATCATGCCTGCATGATTGGAGCATTATGGCTTGAAGAAATTGCAGGCATCCCTGCCTATCCTGTTTTAGCCTCCGAAGAAAGGCACAGAAAATTAAATTTTAAAGACAATGGAGTTCTTATAGCCATTTCTCAGAGCGGAGAAACAGCGGATACCCTGTTCGCAGTAAAAAAATGGAAGGAGAATAAAAATCCTGTCATAGGGATATGCAATGTTCCGTTAAGCAGTATTGCGAGAGAAAGCGATATGGTGCTTTTTACAAGGGCTGGTCCTGAAATAAGCGTTGCATCAACAAAGGCTTTTACAGCTCAGTTAACTGTGCTTTTCCTCCTTTCAATTTTTACAGGCAAAAAGAGGGGAATTATTTCATCAAAGGAATTTAAAAAACTTCTTCAGGAAATAAAGGAAATACCAGCAAAGGTAAACTGGATTCTTGAAAGGGAAATAGAAATGAAGGAACTTGCAAGGGTCTACCAGCATTATCAGAATTTCCTTTATTTAGGAAGGTGGTTGAGCCATCCTGTAGCCTTGGAGGGAGCTTTAAAGCTCAAAGAAATATCATATATACATGCCGAAGGTTATTCTGCTGGAGAGATGAAACATGGTCCTATTGCCCTTGTTGACCGGAATATGCCTGTAGTTTTTGTTGCTCCTGGGGACAGGACGCTTTCAAAAACAAAGGGAAACATTGAGGAAGTAAAGGCGAGGGAGGGAAGAATAATAGTGGTTACGGATTCGCCAGAAATTTTTGAGGAACTTGCAGATTTCACGATAAAAATTTCAAAAACCCATGAACTCCTTTCTCCAATTCTTACGGTTATACCGCTTCAACTCTTTGCCTATCACATTGCTGTTTTAAGAGGAACAGATGTGGACCAGCCCAGAAATCTTGCCAAGAGTGTGACTGTGGAGTGAGATTTACTCTTTTATTTTTAATTTTTCTGGCTGATAAAGTCCTGATAGACAGGGTTATCCTTGTGGTTGAAAACAGTGTATATACCCTTTTTGACCTTAAAAAGCATTGCATATTAACATCAATTGTGGAAGATGAAAAGGACTGGAAATCCTGCAATTACGAGGAAAATCTAAAACTTATATTTCCTGATTTTCTATACCGAGCAGTTCTTCTTGAAACTATAGGAAAAGGTTCTCAAAAGGTGAATGTGGATGGCATAAAAGAAATTCTTGAAAAGGCAAAAGAGGCGGGCTTGAAAGAAGAGGATGTTGTAAGGTGGTTTGAAGAAAACATAAAAATAAAGGAATATGTTGAAAGTGGTTTCAAGGGAAAAATGGACGTCCTCACAGACCATCTTGAAACTTTAAAAAAGGGTATGAAAATAAAAGTCTTTTTTTAAAAAGTTTTTGATGAAGAAGCCATTTTTCAAAATTTTTGCGTTATGAAATGGGTGGCAAATATCTCAACTCCGTCTTTCCTCATAATTAAATCTATTTGAAATATATGTCATTATGTATAC
>JBBIVP010000184.1:0-3886 GCA_037439705.1 bacterium | reverse complement strand
AAACTTCATCTCTCCCTCTCACTCCTTAATGTCGCTCATATCTTAACTTTTCCAGAGAGGGGGAGGGGGGGGTGTGTTTTATTATTCTCATTCCTTCGCTTCGCTCCAGTTCCTTCCTATCCCAATATCCACTTTAAGGGGAACTTTTAATGGGAACACATTCTCCATTTCATATCTTACAATCTCTACCCCCTTTTCCACTTCATCTTCCCTGATCTCAAAAAGAAGTTCATCGTGAACCTGAATGAGCATCTTCATGTCTACATCTCCATTCTTTATCCTTCTAAAAATGTTGATCATGGCAAGTTTGATTAAATCAGCAGATGACCCCTGAATTGGCGCATTAATAGCAACCCTTTCAGCAAATCCCCTTGCTCCCGGACTGGCTGAATTTATATCAGGAACATATCTCTTTCGTCCAAAAATGGTGGTGACCACGAGCTCCTTCCTCGCCCTTTCAAGATGGGAATCTATGAACTTCTTAACCCCCCTGTACTTTGCAAAGTACCTGTCTATCAAATCCTTTGCCTCGGAATGACTTATTCCCAGTTCCGTTGAAAGACCGTGGGGAGAAATTCCGTAGATTATTCCAAAGTTTATTGTCTTTGCATTCCTTCTCATTTCCGGTGTTACTTCCTCAGGTTTTACTCCAAAAATCTCACAGGCGGTTGCGATATGAATGTCCTCCCCCTTTTCAAATGCTTTAATAAGAACCTCATCTTCGGAAAGATGAGCAAGAATTCTGAGTTCTATCTGGGAATAATCAGCAGAAATGAAAAGATACCCATCCTCAGGAACAAACGCACTTCTTATCATCTTTCCATCTTCTCCCTTAACAGGTATGTTTTGAAGATTTGGTTCAGAGGAAGAAAGCCTTCCTGTTGCAGTTGCTGTTTGATTGAAGGATGTGTGGACCCTTCCAGTAACTGGATTGACCTTTAATAGATTGAATGTGTAGGTGTTCTGGAGTTTTGACAATCTTCTGTATTCAAGGAGATACTCACATATTGGATGATGCCTGGTAAGTTTCTCAAGGACCTCGGAATCTGTAGAATAACCGGTTTTACCCTTTTTTGTTCCGGGAAGCTTTAATTTTTTGAACAAAATCTCTCTCAGCTGGACAGGAGAATCTATGTTGAACCTCTCACCAGCAAGTTCCCATATTTTCTTCTGCACCTCTGCAATATTTTTTGAGAGATAACCGGCTATCTCCTTTATCCTCTCTCCATCTACCTTTACCCCCCAGAGCTCAATATACGCTAAAACCTCAATGAGTGGAATTTCTATCTTTTTATAAAGGTCAATCATTCCATATTCTTTAATAAGTTTTTCTAGCTTATCAGCGATTTTAAAAGCAACAACCACATCCTCACAGGAATACCTTGCCGCCGTTTTTACATCAACCATGTTAAATGCAATCTGCCCTTTTCCCTTTCCAGTAACCTCTGAATAGGTAATCATTTTGTGTCCCAGGTACTCCACAGAAATGTCATCAAGGTTGTGGTGGCGTCTATCAGGGTCTAAAAGATAAGAGGCTATCATAGAATCTCCACCGATGGGAAAGAGGTGAATCCCGTGCCTCTTTAAAACCATGAAATCATATTTCAGATTCTGTCCGTATTTTAAAACCTTTCCGCTTTCAAGAACTGGTTTCATAATTTTAAGCACCTCTTCAACCGAAAGCTGTCTCGGTGCTCCAAGGTAAGAATGTCCTACAGGAATATAAAAGGCTTTCTCACCATCCACAGTTAAGGATATTCCTACAATATTTGCGGAATAAGGGTCAAGAGATGTGGTTTCAAGGTCTATTCCAAGTTTTCCACTTTCTTCTGCCATTTTCACTATTTTTTCCAGTTCCGAAATCTCATAAACAATTGAAAAATCTTCCGTAATCTCCCTTTTCGGAAATAATTCAGCCAGAAGCTTGCTGAAACCGAGTTCCCTGAAAAAATTTTCAATCACCTCAAAATTTTTCTCTTTTAACCTTAAATCCTCCAACTCTATTTTTAAAGGGAGATTTGTCTCAAGCTTAACAAGGGCTCTGCTTATAAATGCCAGGTCTTTATTGGCAAGCAATTTCTCTCTCGCACCTTTCTTTTCTATTTGAGAAACTCCAGCAAAAATCCCTTCAAGGCTTCCAAACCGGGATATCAACTCTTGTGCGGTCTTCTCTCCTATACCTGGAATACCGGGAATGTTATCAATTGAATCCCCTGTAAGGGAGAGAAAATCTACCATCTCCTTTGGAAAAACCCCGAATTTTTCCACTACATATTCTTCATCAATCCACCTGCCCTTCATCGGGTCATATATTTTGACATGTTCATCAATTATATGATATAAATCCTTGTCAGCACCTACTATAACAACCTCACTCGCTTCCCCTGCAAACTTCTTAGTGACAGTAGCAATTACATCATCTGCCTCATAACCTTCAAACTGAAGAACAGAAATTCCGAGAGACGGAATTATTTTTTCAATGTAGGGAATTTGAACGAGAAGCTCTTGAGGAAGAGGGGGACGTGTTGCTTTGTAATCTTTATAGGTCTCGTGCCTCCTCGTCTTTCCCTTTGAATCCATAACTACTGCCATATATTCGGGAGAAAATTCCTTTATGATTTTCAAAAGCATATTCACTACCCCGTATGTTGCATTTGTGGGAATGCCTTTCTGGCTTGAAAGATGAGGAATTGCATAAAAAGCCCTGAAGATGAAGGAACTTCCGTCAATGAGAAAAATTCTTTTCTTTTCTACTTTATCTTTACCCATCTTATCTCTCCTTCCACTCCACTTTTATTAACTGAACTTACTCCAACTTTTTCAACTTTCAATTCCGTGCTAAATTCAAAACGGTTTTCCTTCAACGGGCTTTCATTAATTTTTATACTTTTTCCTTTTGAATAGACATAAAAATTATAACCCAGGAGTCCCTCTTCTATAACTGGCATCCATTCCGCTATCAATCTCTTGCCCTCCCTTTTCACCCTCAATTCATCAGGAGGAGAAAGGACTATAAAATTAGCCGGTAAAACTTCTTTCCACTGAGAAGGCTCCCCCTCCACCTCTATTCCATT
The DNA here is from genome assembly GCA_037439705.1 of bacterium. Classification (GTDB taxonomy): domain Bacteria; phylum JBBIVP01; class JBBIVP01; order JBBIVP01; family JBBIVP01; genus JBBIVP01. Next base: position 812 of record JBBIVP010000184.1, on the reverse strand, counting down.
CATATAATAAACCGTCCTCAATGTATATCTATATCCTTTAAGCGATTCCACATTGTGGTCTGTAAAACTTTGACCGCTTAATGGCTTATCGTTCAACGGCATTACATCATCATTTCTGTATATGTTCAAAATTCCCGGATTCTCAAAGAAAATCTCAACGCTGTTTAAAAACCTTGAAAGGGAAAAATCAGGCACTTTCTTTTCGGGAAATTCCTCCGGTATTTTCAGCAAAATTCCACCCCCTTCCTTACCATATTTGTTCCTTGCTGAAACAAAAACTTCGCATCCCCTTTCAACCTGAAAGGAAAACAGATATGTATTCACACCTCTCATAAATTTAACCCTTTCCTCCCTGTTACTGCATTTATCAATGAATGAAAAATAAGAAATATAAGGGTCTTCTTCCATCTTGAAAAGAAGAAACAAAAATCCATCCCTGTATATTGCCCTTTTGATGGATGGCTTCTGAGGAAAAAGCTTATCCTTTGCTACAGGAGGTGCTGACCTTCCACAGGAAATGAATTTCAAAAACACAAAAATTAGTCCTGCCAGTATTCCAGTTTTGAAGGCTATCGTTTTAAAGAGCTCTCTCCTCATACTATCTTTTTGACAGATTTTTTTTCTTTTATCAAACAAGTTAAAAAAAATTGAAACTTGTTTGAGATTTTGATATAAGAATAAAAAACAAAAGAAAAATGGGCAAAAAGAACAACATCAAGGTATTTGTTGAAATAGGAAAGGCGTTAACCTCCGTTCTTGACCTGAAAGGCGTGCTTAACACAATAATGGAAAAAATAAGCGAGTTATTCAAA
>JBBIVP010000183.1:0-4076 GCA_037439705.1 bacterium | reverse complement strand
TAAAGGGACCTACTGTTTCGGAAATGGAAAGGGTGGTTTCCGCAATTCGTATTATAAGGAAAGACCTTGATATGGAAGTAGATGCCTCTCTTGGAATGATTGATGAAAAAAAAGCTTTAATGCTAAAAGATGCTGGAATTGCCCATTACAACCACAATCTTGAAACCTCCCCCTCTTATTTTAAAAATATATGCACCACCCATTCCTTCAATGATAGATTGAAAACCCTCAAAATACTTTCATCCGCGGGCATTCAGTTATGTTCAGGTGGAATATTCGGGATAGGCGAAAGCGATGAGGATATAGTAGAACTCGCATTTATCCTCAGGGAAATCAAACCGTCAATTATACCTATAAATTTTCTACATCCGATTAAAGGGACCCCACTTGGAAATAAGGAGCTCATTTCTGTTGAAAAAGCATTGAGGATAATATGTGCGTTCAGACTCATTCATCCACAGGCAATAATAAAAGTGTGCGGTGGAAGAGAGTTCGTTCTCAGAGAAAGGCAGTGGGAAATATTCTCAGCGGGTGCAAATGGATTCATACTCGGAAATTACCTGACAACCAAAGGAAATGAAACATCAAAAGACCTTTCAGAAATTCAAAAGCTCGGATTGATGGCGGTGTAAAAAATGAAACTCTCGGTGGTTGAAACCGAAAAGTGTATAGGATGTGAAGCGTGTATGTTTGCTTGTTCAAGAAGAACAGGTGAGGGTGGATTATCAAAAACCTGTATAATTATTCGGTCCGTTGGGGGAATGGAGAGGGGATTTGTTGTAATTGTGTGCAGGGCATGTGATGACCCATCCTGTGCCAATGTGTGTCCAACCGGAGCGCTTGAAAAAAGAAAAGGAGGAGGAGTGGTGTTCAGGGCTTCAAAGTGCAACGGATGCCCCTATTGCGTTTCAGCCTGCCCCATTGGAGCGGTCTTCTGGGATTCAGAAACAAACAAACCGATGATATGTGTGGCCTGCGGTTACTGCGTTGACTACTGTCCATACGGGGTTTTAAAACTGGAAAAGGATTAAAAATGCTTGAAAGAGACCCTTTAAAAAGAGTTCTTTACATAGACCTAAGCAAAAAGACCTTTTATGTAAAAGAAAGAGAATGCCTTTTTGAAAAATGGATTGGTGGAATTGGGCTTGGAATTCAACTTCTGTTTGAAGAATGTCCTCCTAAAATTGACCCATTATCTCCCGAAAATCCGATAATTTTCACTGTTGGTCCATTGAATGGATTATTTCCAGTGGCTTCAAAAACCATTGCAACCTTCAAGTCCCCACATACAGGAAATTTTGGAGAAAGCCATGCTGGTGGAAGAAGCGCTATAGCCATAAGGATGGCAGGATATGGAGGAATAGTTATAAAGGGAAAGGCAGAGAAACCAGTTTATATAGTAATAGATGAAAATAAGGTTTTTTTCAGAGATGCGAGCGCACTGTGGGGAATGAGCACTTTTGCCACAGGAAGGGTAATAAGAGAAAGGGAGAGGGGAGCGGGTTTGAGAACTATTATGAGAATTGGAAAGGCAGGTGAAAAGCTTATTACCTACAGCAGTGTAACAACGGAAACATACAGGCATTTCGGAAGGTTCGGGCTCGGAGCAGTTTTTGGGAGCAAAAACCTTAAAGCGGTGGTGGTAATCGGAAAAAGATGGCTTCCTGTTTCTTCAGGAAGGGATTACAGAATAATCTATGACAAAATTTTCAAAATGGTTGTAGAATCACCAGCAATGAGAAAGTATCATGAACTCGGAACTCCGGAGAATGTCATGCCCTTGAACAAAATCTCTGCCCTTCCAGTGAAAAATCTTGCACAATCAAGTTCAGAAGAAGCAGAAAAAATATCAGGAGAAACAATTTTAAAAAATTATCTCGGAAGAAGGCTTGCATGTTCCCATTGTCCTACAGGGTGTATTCATATTGCAGCCCTTCGTGAACCCTACGAAGATGAGCCATATTTTTATAAGACATCCATGATTTCCTACGACTATGAACCAATATATGCTCTTGGAACCATGCTTGGAATATTTGACCCAGAAGGATTCCTCAAACTTCTTGATGAAGTGGAGAAAATTGGAATGGATGCAATGAGCACGGGCGTGATACTTGCATGGGCGACAGAAGCTTACGAGAAAAAACTCATATCAAAAAATGAAACAATGGGACTTGAACTGAAATGGGGAGACGCTCAAACCTACATTTTAGCAGTAAGAAATATATTAAAAGGAGAAAATGAATTTTACAGGGCTCTTGGAAGAGGTGTAGAATATGCGTCTTCTATATATGGAGGGAAGGACTTCGCACTTGCTATGGGTGGAAACGAAATGCCAGGATACCATACAGGACCCGGATGTCATATAGGATATCTCGCTGGAGCAAGACACAGCCATCTTGACAATGCAGGTTACAGCATAGACCAGGAAATGCTCAAGAAAAACCAGAGACTTACCCCGGAAGAAATGGGAGACGCAATACTCAAAGAAGAAGGATGGAGACAGATTCTAACATGCCTTGTCATATGTTACTTTGCAAGAGGGATATATACGCCAGAAATCACATCGGAAGCCTTAAAAATTGCAGGATTTGATATTTCCCCATCTGAACTTCAAAAACTGGGAGAAAGCATTCATAAAGAAAAATACAGGTTCAAATTTAGAGAGGGCTTTTCATTTGATAATCTCCGTCTTCCCAAAAAAATATTTCAAACCCCCTCAGCCCTCGGAGAAATAAATGAAGAATACATAAGAAAGACAATTGAGCATATAAAGAAAAAACTGATGTAAGGGGGATTCCGTAATGATTGCTGTTTTGCTCCTCATTGTGTATACTCCTTTTGGTATCGTGGTAACCTTGCTCATCCCCTTTTAATTTTTTTCTTTCATTCACTAAAAAGTAAGGGATGGTTGCCCTTATTTCAATTATTTTGAGGAACGCCGACTTTTTGATTTTTCCTTAAGAATTTTATAAAATTTAACCATGAAAAAAGGGAAGGGAATTCTTTTGTTGTTTATCTTTTCCCTCGGGTGTGGTGACAATTATGGAAGCACAATGAAAAGGGGTATAGAATTTCTGCAAAATGGAGAATCAGATAAAGCGATTGAGGAGTTCAAGAAAATAGCAAATGAAAAGAATTGCGAACCCCATTACGGGATATTTCTCGCCGAACTTCAGGGAGTTTTCTGGGACATAAACGGAATAAACGAGAAAATAAAAGGTTTTATGCCTCAAGAATATGGAGACATATTAGAGGTTTTTCTGAGGGAATCACTTCTGCCAATTGAAAACAGGTTGAGAGAAATGATGGTTTCATACGAGCAGATGGAGAGAAGGGGATTTTGCGAAATTTCCCTCACCCTTCCATTATATCTTGAAATAGGAAATACAATAAAAGCGAGAATAACATTTGGGCAGATATTTGGAGAACTTGAGGCGAGAGGGATAGGATTTCTGGAATACTCTCTTCTCTCCGTTTTTGACCTGATTTTTTCACATGACCTCAAGGCTAATGCGGTTTCTCTCTTAAATGGTTTTTTAAGAATGGATACATCAAGTGTAGTTGGAATTTTGAGGTCACTTGGTTTTCTGTTTAATGATAATCCAAATTTTTTGAACTGGAACCCGGATGAAAATGAAAGGAAAAGGTTTGAGAGAGTGCCTGAAGAGATTGGAAGTGCTTTAAGAGCGCTTCACGGTATGGTTTCTCTTATACCTCAGAGGTCATTCAAAAAAGGTTATGTAGTTGAATATGAGGATACAAATTCAAACGGGATACTTGATGCTACTGATAAGATATTTCTGAACATAGGAGGAACTCTTGAAGTAAGAGGATATGAGGAGGAGATTGAGCGGTTCTCCGCCTCTCTTCCTATATGGCTTCAGGGGGAAATGTTGAATCAATCAAAGGAATTTCTTGGAAAAATATCAAAAGGATTCAATGGCGAGGGAAACCCGGGAGAACTTTATCACCTCAATGAACTTTACGGATTTCTTCTTGACTTTGGATTAGACCAGATACATGACATAATAGAAATTTACACTCTCGCATTCTTTTACGGTCCCTACAAAAAGATT
>JBBIVP010000182.1:3200-4107 GCA_037439705.1 bacterium | reverse complement strand
TCCCTCCTTCCCATTATTACATTCACAACGGGAACGATAAGCCTGTATTTGAACCTGATTTCTATCACGAATTCATCACCCGGGTTCAGTCTCTCTACTCTTTTATCTTCTCTCTTTATCTCAACCTCAAGCGGGTCAAAAAACATCTCCCTTAAGCCCATAAGTGGAAGGATAGCATTCCTCACATATTTTTTAACCCTTTCAAGGTCTGAGGGATAGATAGATGCAGTTCTTGCGCCAACAAAACCCGCATACGAAACAATGTGTTTTGCATTCCACAAAAGGGAAAGCTGAAGGATGGCAAGAAAAAGGATGAAGAGGAGTGGAAAGGCAACTGCAAATTCAAGAGAGATACTTCCTTTATCGCTCTTGAGCATTTTATTTGAATGGATAATCTTTGGCCTTACTGCCTTTTCCCGGGTCTATCTTTTCAATCTCCTGTGCAGAACCCTTTATAAGATTGAATAGCTTCTGCCCGAAGAGCTTCCACGCTCCTATAAGGGCTATGGCAACAAGAACAGTTATGAGGATGTATTCCGTCATTGATTGCCCGCTTTCATCCCTGAAAAACCTTTCCACCAACTTTTTCATCTCATCACCTCCCAATAATTTTTGGTAATAATAAAAAAACAAAAAATAAATGTCAAGAGAAATTGAAAACTTTCAGTTAAAACATAGTTCTAACGAATAATTTTAGATATACTACTTCATTTTTTTCCACTCCCCTTCGCCCTCTTATCCTTTCCTATCATCTTTAAAAACTCTTCTTCTGAAATGGTCTTTATCCCTAAGGCTTTAGCTTTTTCTAATTTTGAACCGGGTTCCTTCCCAACAACCACGATGTCAACCTTTTTGCCCACCGATGAAGCCACCTCTCCTCCCAGTTCTTTTACTATCTTTTCAGCCT
>JBBIVP010000182.1:2937-3190 GCA_037439705.1 bacterium | reverse complement strand
GCTCTTGAATATGATTCAAGTGCACCTGTAAAAACAAAGGTCAATCCCTTGAGTTTTCCCTCTTTTTTCTCGTATGGTTTTGGATTTACCCCTGCTTTCAGCATTTTCTGAATCATCTGGATGTTCCTTTCGCTTGAGAAGTATTCCACAACTGACCTTGCGGTTTCAGGACCTATTCCCTCTATTTCCAGTAGTTCTTCATATTTAGCCTTCATCAAATTTTCAAGCGTCTTGAACTTTTCTGCAAGAAGAC
>JBBIVP010000182.1:0-2915 GCA_037439705.1 bacterium | reverse complement strand
ATATTTCTTATCCCGAGCGCAAATATGAATCTTTGAAGGGGAACCTCTTTTGATGCTTCAATTGCCTCTATCAATTTTTTTGGTGCTTTTTCTGCAAATCCAGGAAGTCCTATCAAATTTTTTTCCTTCAGATAAAATATATCCGCCATATCCTTTATCAATCCCCTTTCTATGAAAAGATTCACCCTCTCCTTCCCCAGACCCTCTATGTCCATTGCATTTCTTGATGTAAAATGTTTTATGGATTCCCTTATTTTCTGTGGGCAGTTCACGTTCGGACATCTTGGAATTGCTTCATCCGGAGGATAATAGATTTTTTCTCCACAAACAGGACATTTATCGGGCATTACAAATTCTCTTTCCTTTCCTGTTCTCCTCTCAGGAATTGCCTTTACAACCTCTGGAATAACATCACCGGCTCTCTGAACGAGAACATAATCTCCAATTTTTATTCCCTTCCTTTTTATTTCGTCGGGATTGTGAAGGGTTGCCTTCTTGACCACCACTCCTCCAATCTTGACAGGCTCAAGAATTGCCACAGGAGTTATTGCACCGGTTCTTCCCACCTGAAGAACTATATCCAGCAATTTTGTGACCTCTTGAGTGGGAGGAAATTTAAAAGCAAAAGCCCAGCGCGGACTTCTCGTTTTCTGTCCAAGTTTTTCATGATATTCAAGATTGTTCACCTTCACAACTATTCCATCTATTTCGTATGGAAGTGTTTCTCTCTTTTTCCCTATTTCGTTATAGTATTCAATAACTTCCTCAATCCCATTAACCCTTTCAATATAAGGATTAACCTTAAATCCCCATCCCTTTAAACATTTTAAAACCTCCTCATGAGTTGAAAATTTAACCCCCTCACACCTTCCTATTCCGTAGAAATAAATGTCAAGATTTCTTGATGCGGTTATGGAAGGGTCAAGCTGTCTCAATGAACCACTTGCAGCATTTCTCGGATTTGCAAAAAGAGGTTCACCGGATTCCTCCCTTTCTTTATTTATCCTTTTGAACTCCTCCTTCGTCATAAATACCTCCCCCCTTACTTCAAGAAGTGAAGGAATCTCTTTGAGAATTGCATCCTTAGGAATGTCTTTATCTTTCAGAAGACCGATTTTTAATGGAACTGCCTTTATTGTTTTCAAATTGTTGCTTACATCTTCGCCCTCATAACCATCTCCCCTTGTCCCTCCTTTTACAAAAGACCCATTTTCATACACTATTTCAATAGCAAGCCCATCCATTTTAGGTTCACAGACATATTCAATTTTTGCTGTTTCTTTCATGTTAAGTAGTTTTTTTATCCTTTTGTCAAACTCTTTTGCTTCCTCCTCATCAAAGGCATCGTCGAGAGAAAGCATTGGAATAGAATGTTTCATTACGGGAAACCTGTCCAGTGGTTTGGCTCCAACTCTTTGAGTTGGAGAATCAGGGGTTATGAGTTCGGGATATTTCTCCTCCAGTGATTTGAGTTCCCTCATAAGTTTGTCGTATTCTGCATCTGATATTACGGGTGAATCAAGAACATAATACCTGTAATTATGATATTCAATTTCCTTTCTTAACTCCTCTACCCTTTTCTTGACCTCCTCCGGCACCTTCATTTTTTCCTTCTCCTTTTATATTTTTAAAAGATTATAATCCGCCGTTCCAATTCCTGCATCTACACATCTTGAGAAAAACAGTTCTGGGTCCATTTCTTCCCTTTTTAAAATTTTTAATTTGTCATTATGCTTCTCCTCAGAAAATCTCGGATAAAGTGGTGCTGAATTAACAAAATCCCATGAAGCCTTATCCAGTGCGAGTGCATCTGAAGAGCCTGCTATTCCTATATCAGGAACTATCGGAATATTACACTTTGAAAAGCAATCACAATCAGGGGTTACATCAATGATGAGGTTGAAGTGATAAATTTTGTTTTTGAAATGGTTTATTATGAACTTTGCTCCATCAATGTTTGCCTCCCACAATCCTAAATCCCTCGGTTTTGTTCCCTTTACCTTGTGCATTTCCTCTTTTGAACTTTTCAAAACTCCTCCCATACCAAGATTTTTTATTGCTGAACCAAACGGAAACTGCATGTGAAATGTAAAATGGGCAAGGTTTATCAACGCATCCGCCTCAAGCAATTTCTTTCCGACTTTTATTTTTTTAAGACGAAAGGGATAAGGAACTTCCACCTCTACACCATCCTTTTCATCTTCAATGATTATAGCACAGCCCATGGTTTCTTCTGAAAATCCATTGTCTCTTGCAGTTTCAAGATAACTTTCGACTGTTTCTCTCGCTCCCCTGTAGATCACAGTTGTATCATATAAAAATGGTTCACCTCCCATCTCAATTACCTTTTTCACAAGAAGTCTCACATAATATGGACGAATGTATCTAACATTTCCTCTTTCTCCCATGTGGAGTTTTATTACTACTTTATCGCCTTTTTTTATAACTTTTTTCAACTCGCTTTTTTGAATGAGAAGTTCCCATTTTTGGCCGAGTCCACCCTTTCCCTTTTCAAACTTTGCATCTGTGAATAAAACCTGAGATTTCATGGTCATCAAATTTTATATAAACCAATAAGGTTTATTACAAAAATACCCCTCCACCATCAATCACTATGGTCTGCCCTGTAATATAGGATGCTGAATCTGACGCAAGAAAAACTACTGCTCCAACCACATCCGCAGGTTCTCCTATACGATGAAGGGCAGTATTTTTTTCTATTTCCTGAACTATTTCTTCTGTTGAAACAAGAATTTCACTCATCTTTGTTTTTATGACCCCTGGAGCAACTGCGTTTACCCTTATGTTCATATATCCCCATTCTGAGGCAAGAACCCTGGTCATCATTATCAATCCTGCCTTACTGATGCAATAAAGGCCAAGTCCAAATCCGGGTCTGATCCCTCCAGCAGAGG
>JBBIVP010000181.1:0-4118 GCA_037439705.1 bacterium | reverse complement strand
CCTCCTCCCCCGCCGCATTCGTGCCCTCAAAATATCCTCTTGCTGAATCAATCGCCCGGACTCAACCCCTTTCCCCTAAGAATGCCTGCTGTTCCCAACCTCATAATCTCCGACAGGGGATGGAAACCGCCAATGTGCTTCATTGTATAATGATTTTTCATCACCTTACACCCCTGGATACTATCTCTTAACCCGAAAGAGGAATGAATTTGACTATATGGTAAAAATCAATTATATTTAAAGTAAGAAAATGAAGACGATCTTAAAAGTTGGAATGGTAAGTGTGATTATTTTTTTGCCATTAAATTCTATTGCTCTATTAACCCCTTCTTTCACAGGAGATACAGGAATATGGAGGACAAAGACCGCAGATACCCTTGGAAAGTATGGTTTTTCAGCAGGAGTCAGGTTTTTCTTCAATCAGACTCATAACTTTTATAACTACTGGAAGGCTAATTCTGATTCCTACATTTTTGATTCCATACTTTCCCTTGGAATAGGAACTTCAGATTGGTCTGAGCTGTTTTTCTGGACTACCGCTGGAAAAGGGGTTCTGGATTCGGATGAAGGAGGAAAATCCACTGTTTACAGGGCTGGTGATTTCAATATGGGTTTGAAGTTCAGTCTTCTTACAGAGAGCGTTCTCGGGATTGGATTTGAAGGGGTTTTGAGGATGCTCTCTTCGCTTAAGGGAGCAGGGTTTGAACCAAATACGCTTAGTGGTGGTGGATTTCTTATATGGTCTTTTGACTTTAAAAGACCTTATGGAATCCCGTTCAGGTTTCACATAAACATTGGTTACATGCACGACAGAAGTCAGAACCTGATTCCAGCCTCAAAGGGAGCCCCATTTTATTCACCTTCTTCTGTGGAAGGAATGTCCTTTCATGAATACATGCTCGGTGTTGTAAGAGACCCCTATGTAGCAGGGGTTTTTGGGTTTGATTTTCCAACGAAGTATTTTACTCCATTTATTGAATACTCAAAAGAACAGGTCCTTGATGTGGACAACGATAAGGATACTGCTTTTGGCTGGAACGACAATCCGCAGAGATTATCTTTTGGTCTGAAGATAACTCCAAGAGGAGCTCTATCAATTGACCTCGGGGCAGAACTGGCTTTTATGAATAGAGTCCATCTTCTTCAGCCTGATGGAAGGAAATTCTATGTCTATCCTCCGTGGTTTGTGGGAGTTGGTATCTCTTTCACAAGGCTTCCAATTGATACAATTATAATTCCTCCAAAGGTCCCCCCAAAACCACCTGAACCTCCAAAATCGGCTTTTTCTTTGAAAATTGTTGACAGCGATACAAATCAGGGAGTTCCTGCCATAATAGATTTTCCCGAGTTTTCATTGACCTCCCTTGTAGCCGATTCAGATGGAGAGGTTGATTCTTACAATTTTCCAGTTGGAAGCACAGTTTCAGTAAGAATAAGGGCGAAAGGATACGAGGATTTTTCTACCCGGATTTCTGTGGAGGAGGGAATAAAGAAGTATAAGATAAAGTTAAAGAAGAAGATAATTTTAGGATACATAAAGGGGAAGGTAACCAACCTTGACGGAAATCCGCTCATAGCAGTTATTTCCTTTGAACCCCCCAGAATTCAACCTGTTTCCACCGACCGTAATGGAGATTTTTTGGCTTCCCTCAAACCCGGAAGTTACATTCTAAATGTTTTTGCTGAAGGTTATGTTCCGTTTAAAAAGGCAGTTGAGATAAAACCTGATGAAACCTTTGAAATTGACATAAAACTTCTTCCGGCTCTCATAAAGAAAAAGTAAACCTGTTCTGTGGATATAAGGAGAAAGAGAAATTTTTGTATAATAGCACATATAGACCATGGCAAATCTACTCTTGCTGATAGATTTTTGGAGATCACGGGGACTGTGCCAGCCTCAAAAATGAGAGAACAGTTTCTTGACAATCTTGAAATAGAAAGGGAAAGGGGAATCACTATAAAAGCGCAGACAGTAAGGATGAAATATCAGTATAATGATGAAGATTACGAATTAAATCTTATAGATACTCCAGGGCATGTTGATTTTTCTTATGAGGTATCAAGAAGCATAAGTGCCTGCGATGGAGCAATTCTTGTTGTTGATGGGGTCCAGGGGGTGGAGGCTCAAACCTTAGCAAATGCTATGCTTGCTTTTGAGTCAGGACTTGAAATTATTCCCGCTATAAACAAGATAGACCTCCCGGGATCGGCTCCTGAAAGGGTTAAGAAGCAGATTGAAGATGTTATAGGTATAGATACAAAGGAAACATACTTTATAAGCGCAAAAAAGGGCTGGGGTGTGAAAGAGCTTCTTGAAGGTGTGATAAAAATGGTTCCTCCTCCAAAAGGTGATCCCGGAGCGCCATTGAGAGCGATGGTATTTGATAGTTGGTATGACAATTACCTCGGTGTTATTGTTATTGTGAGAGTATTTGATGGTGAATTGAGGGTGAATCAAAAAATAAAATTTATGTCTTCTGGAAAGGAATTTGAGGTTCAGAAGTTAGGATATTTTTCTCCGTTTGAAGTGTATGAAAATGTTATTTCCGCCGGAGATGTCGGTTTTATAGTGGCTGGAATAAAAAACATAAAGGATGTGAGAGTTGGAGACACAATAACGGATGCAAAGAACCCTACAAAATACCCCCTTCCCGGCTTCAGGATTTTGAAATCAATGGTATATGCTGGATTTTATCCGGTGAATTCGGATGATTATCATCTGCTGAGAGATGCAATGGAAAAATTCAGTTTGAACGATGCGGGTTTCTTTTTTGAACCTGAATCATCAGCAGCGCTTGGTTTTGGTTTCAGATGCGGTTTTCTCGGTCTTCTTCACATGGATGTGGTGAGGGAAAGACTTGAAAGGGAATTTGGTCAATCACTGATAATTACTGCTCCAAATGTGGTTTACAGGGTGAAAATAAAAAAGGGAGAGGAAAAGGAAATAATAAGTCCATCTCAGATGCCCGAACCTAATCTGATAGAAAGCATAGAGGAGCCTTATGTAAGGGTTACAATTCATTCTCCTGATGAATTCATAGGAAGCATATTTTCTCTTTGTGAAGGAAGAAGGGGGATTCAGAAGGATTTCAGGTATGCTGGAAAAGGCAGGGTTATTGTTGAATATGAACTTCCATTTGCTGAAATTCTGGTGGATTTTTATGATAAATTGAAGTCCATCACAAGGGGATACGGTTCAATGGATTATGAATTCATAGGATTCAGGAAATCCGATATTGTGAAACTTGAAATCCTTATAAATAAAAAACCGGTTGATGCACTTTCAACGCTCGTTCACAAAGATAATGCCTATTCTGTTGGAAGGGAACTTGTTAAAAAACTCAGAGAGATTATTCCGAGACAACTTTTTGAGGTGGCGATTCAGGCGGCCATAGGAAGCAGGGTCATAGCGAGAGAGACGATAAAACCCTTGAGAAAGGATGTAACTGCCAAATGTTATGGAGGAGATGTTACAAGGAAGAGAAAACTTCTTGAGAAACAGAAGGAGGGAAAAAAGAAGATGAAGATGATAGGTAGCGTTGAAGTTCCCCAGGAAGCTTTCCTTTCTGTGTTGAAGATAAAATAAAATTATTTAAGGTACTAATAATTTTTTAACATGTCCTCTCGTAAACCCCTCCTTGCCTTACAATCTATTAAATAAACCTTCGTCCTAATAAAACAGAAACAAAATTATTGAAAAGTGCCCTTTGATGACTTCTGGTAAACCACAGCGTTCGCTTTAATGATTGCTATTTTACCCCTCATTGTGTATACTCCTTTTGGTATTGTGGCAACCTTGCTCATCTCCTTTCAATTTTTTTTCTTTAGAGTAAGGGATGGTTGCCCTTATTTCAATTATTTTGAGGAAACAAACCCTTTTCATAGAGATTATTTTTGAGGAACGCCGAAATTTTGATTACTTGGACCTAGTGTATAAAATAAGGTAAAAACTTAGGTAATTTATAACATCTCTACAATTTCTCAATAAAGTAAACCAGTAGAAAACTACGAAAGTGTTTCTTATACCTTATCAGATTTCTCAATTTCAAATCCACACCATATATCATTTTTGTAGCATTTTATCACATATTTAGGATCGCTTTCCTTGGTATCCTCTG
>JBBIVP010000180.1:0-4127 GCA_037439705.1 bacterium | reverse complement strand
CTTTGCTGAGAGGATTTTGAGGGTTGCTGGGAAGGATTCAAGGGTGCTCGTCCTTCAGTTGGAGGAGCAATTCTCCTTTTCCTCATTCCCGTTGATTTCAAGAATCTGAAATTCACCCTTTCTCCATCAATTATCAAAGAGATAGAATGGGATACAATTCTTCTTTTCGGTGGAGGGTTAACTCTCGGAGAGATGATTATAAAAACAGGTCTCGGAAATTTTTTCTCGGACAGGATTTTTTCTATTATGAGCCAGAAAGATGTGTTTTATGTGACTTTATTTTTCAGCATAATAGGTGTGATATTTACAGAAATTATGTCAAATACAGCAGCAACGAATATGCTGATTCCCCTTGTAATTTCCTTCTGTCAGAAAAATGGTATATCTCCGGTTATACCGTCCCTTGCTACCTGTTATGCCTGCAGTCTTGCTTTTCTGCTTCCCATCTCTACTCCTCCGAATGCTATAGTTTATTCATCCGGATACATAAGAATTACCGAGATGATGAAGGTGGGGTTGCTATGTGATATTGGAGGTATTATAATAATAAATATATGGCTGAGAATTGGACATTATTTTCATCTGATATAAAGGAAGGGAAGAGGGAAGAACTTCCACTTTATGAAAGGGTGAGACCAAGAAAACTTGATGAAATAATAGGTGAAAAACAGGTGATTGAGTCTATAAAAAACAGATTGAAAATTCATCCCCCTCCTTCTTTTATTATATGGGGACCTCCCGGAAGCGGAAAGACAACCCTTGGTCTCGCTATAGGCTGGGAAATTTCAGAGTTTATCTTTTCATTTTCAGCAGGAAGTTGTTCTCTGAAGGATATAAAAAAGGCTATTGATGACGGAATTATCATAAGAAAGAAAACGGGCAAGTATTCAACCATATTCATAGATGAGATACACAGGTTCAATAAGGCTCAACAGGATTTTTTACTTCCGTATCTTGAAAGGAGAGAGGTTGTAATCATCGGTGCAACGACTGAAAATCCTTCCTTTGTTTTGAAGACATCCCTTCTTTCAAGGATGTCCCTCATTGTTTTAAAGAAACCCAGTAGAGACCAGATGACGCAAATCTTCAACATGGTTTTAAACCATTCTGATGGGCTTAAAGGGACAAAAATAGAAGATACTGCTCTTGACCTTCTTCTTCAATTTGCTGATGGAGATTTAAGGTCAGGAATAAACCTTCTTGAAACAGCCTTTTCCTTTTCTGGAAAAAATTATGGTGACCTTTTGGCAAAGGAAGACATTCTCAGGGCAATTCCGGAGAAGGGAATTCATTATGACAGGGATGGTGAGGAGCATTACAACCTGATTTCAGCCTTTATAAAGAGTATGTGGGGTGGAGACCCTGATGCAGCAATTTATTATCTGGGAAGGATGTTTGAAGGGGGTGAAGACCCTCTTTATATTTTGAGGAGGATGATAATTTTTGCAGGAGAGGATATAGGAAATGCTGACCCGATGGCTCTGACCGTAGCAGTTTCAGCAATGCAGGGTTTTGAAAAGGTAGGAATGCCTGAGGGATGGATACCCATTGCACAGGCTGTTATATACCTTTCTACAGCACCGAAGAGCAAGGCTTCTTATAATGCTTACATAAATGCCCTTGAAGAGGTAAAAAGGACAGGAGAACTTCCTGTTCCTATGCATTTAAGAAATGCTCCAACAGAACTTATGGAAAAACTTGGATACGCTAAGGTGAAGGATGGGTATAAGGGATTTCTTCCGGAAGAGCTCTCCGGGAAAAAATTTTATTATCCCTCATCTTCCGGATATGAAAATGAGATAAAGAGAAGGTTGAACAAAGAGGAGAATGAAAAATAAAAAATTTATTTTTTCTTGAATTTTGTTTTCTGATGATATATAATTTAAAAAAATTTAAGGAGGTGCTTCTATGAAGGTAAAAGTAGTTGGGATGGTGGCGGTTGTTGGTTTGATGGTTTCGTGTGCTGCAAAGAAGCCAGTGGGCACGCAGACCCTTCTTCTCAAGAAGGGTGAGTGCGGGGATTGGATTTACAGCATCCCGAAGACAAAGGATGGAATAGCCTATTTCAGGGGAGCAAAGACAGGAGCGGTAAGCGAAGAGGGCGGATTGAATGACGCAAGGATGCACGCAGCCCAGCAGGTTGCAGAGATGGTCAAGACTGAGGCTAATGTGGATTATGAAAGGGCAAGGGTTGAGTATGGAATTCCAAAGGATGATAAAGATATAGGTTCTGTTGTGAGGGATGCATTTATAGCCCTTTCAGATGCAATTGTTCAGGGTGTGAAAGAGGTGAAGTCCTGCGTTGAGAGATATGAGGAGATAACACATGAGGGAGTTAGGTATTTTTACAATATCTACACCCTTGTTAGCATTTCTGAGGATGATTATAAGAGAATAGCTGCAAGGGTTTTTGAGAAGGAGATGGAGAAGGCAAGGGCTATGAAGAATGAAAAGGCTGAGCAATTCCTTGATAAGATGAGAAACGAGGTTCAGCAGAGAAAGGTCTTCCAGGAGGAAGGCGAATAAGAATTATTAGGAGGGATAAACTATGAGAAGAGTTTTAGTTGGAGTAATGGGATTAGTCTTTATTTCCTGTGCAGGTGCAAAGGTCAAAAAGGAGATAGGAGAAAGGGAGATAGTTGAGAGAAGCGATGATAAGAAGCCTGAATGGATTTTGAAGAAGGTTCCAAAGCCAAAAGAAGGAAAGATATTTTTCAGGGGTTCAAGGACAAGGGCGGTTGCGTATGAAGATGGAATGACAGATGCGAGGATGGACGCAATAAAGGGAATTTCCCAGATGGCACAGACAGAGATGTTTGCTACATACGAAAGGGCAAGGAAGGAACTCGGGATTCATCAAGATGATAAGGATGTTGGAAGGGTGATAAACGATGGTATGATAGCATTTTCAGAGACCATTGTTAAGGGAATTGTGGAAGAGGAGGTTTACTGGGAAAAGTATAAGGAATATGAAGGTGGAAAAGTAGGATATTTTTATGATGTCTTTATGCTTGTTTCCATAAGCGAAAGTGATTTTCGTTCAGCAGCGGAATCAATAATTGAGAACCAGTTGAAGAAGGCAAGGGAAGAGAAGAATAAAAAGGCTGAGGATTTTCTCAATCAGATGAGAGAGGAAATAAAAAAGAAGAGATTTGGGAGTGAAAATGAGTAGAGCAGGAATTTACTTAAAGGCTACAAGACTCCCATTTACTACTGCATCAGTTCTTCCTGTAATTGTTGCCTCAATCTGGTGCTGGAAGAAGGGTGAGTTTTCATTTTTCTATGCAATTTTAGCAGTTCTTGGTGCATTCTTTCTTCATCTCGGTGCAAATCTTATGAACGACTACTACGATACCTTTGGCTCAGACCCCTTGAATAAAAATCCAACACCTTTTAGCGGAGGTTCAAGGGTTGTTTTGAACGGAGAAATGAATGCTAAGGAGGTTTTCATATTTGCTTCTGTTTTTTATATCCTCGCAGGAGTAATCGGCATTTTTCTATTCTTTTATGGAAGAGAGCTCATCATCATTTTTGGCCTTATTGGAGCAATGCTTGGATTTCTCTATTCAGCCTCACCTGTTAATTTTATGTCAAGGGGGCTTGGAGAGGTTGCGATTTTTCTCGCTTTCGGTCCAATTTTGACAGGAGGGGCATGCTATGTGATAACAGGGGATATTGAGTTAGAGTATTTTCTTATAGGTATTCCCTTCGGAATTTTTACAACAGGTATTCTCTGGATAAATCAATTTCCTGACATAGAAGCAGATAGTGGTGCGGGAAAGAGGAATCTTGTAGTTAGACTTGGCGTAGAAAGGGCAAAAATCGGCTACATTCTAATTATTTTGGCTGGTTTTCTCTCTATAATTCTCCTTTCAATTACCAATGTTTATCCAATATATTCTTTAATGAGTATTCTCGCCATTCCGCTTGGGATAAGGGCTATCAAACTGCTTTTCTCTTTTAAGATATGGAAGGATTTAGTTCCTGCACAGGGTATGACAATTATGCTTCAGGGTTTAGTAACAATTCTAACAGGAATAGGGATTTTGATAGAATGAAAAAGATGAGAAGAGAGATTTTTGTTTTATTTTTTATGTTTTTTGGTTGTGCCAGATTTTTCTTTGGCG
>JBBIVP010000179.1:0-4132 GCA_037439705.1 bacterium | reverse complement strand
CAAATCCGGCACATATTGCAATAAATGAGATGGAAGATATTTTTGAAAATTTCCTTTTGATAACCCAAAATGTTGATGGACTTCATTCAAAAGCCGGAAGCAAAAAAATGGTTGAGTTTCATGGGAATATATGGAAGGAAATATGTTCGGTTTGCAATTTTGAGAGGTTTTTTTACGAAAAGCATGAGAAATTACCACCTTTATGTCCATCCTGCGGAGGATATTTGAGACCAGGGGTTGTATGGTTCGGAGAACCGATTCCTGAGGAGGTTCTTCAAATCTCTTACTCCGCAATAAGGCAATGCGATGTTTTTATTACCGCAGGAACCTCTTCTGTGGTTCAACCAGCTGCTTCCTTTGTACATATTGTGATTTCAGGAGGAAAACCTGTTATAGAAATAAACATAGATGAAACCCCGGTTTCTCATCTTGTAACCGTTTCAATGACAGGAAAAGCCGGAGAGATTTTTCCTCAAATCCTTGAACTTATTAAAAAATGAAGAAAGTTGTGGCAACAAACAGAAAAGCCCCTCATTATTACACAATTCTTGAAAGAATGGAGGCGGGAATTGTTCTTACGGGCTCAGAGGTTAAGTCATTGAGGGAAGGAAGAGTTGATATCTCAGACGGATACATCACTGTTTCCAACGGAGAAACTTTTATGGTTAATGTTCACATAAGTCCATACCACGCCTCTCCCGATAAAAAATATGACCCGAAGAGGGATAGGAAACTCCTCCTTAAAAGAAAGGAGATTGACAGATTGATGGGGAAGATAAAAACAAAAGGGCTGACTGCCATTCCTTTATCCATCTATTTTAAGGATGGCAAATGGGCAAAGGTGGAGATAGGACTTGTTAAAGGGAAGAAACAGATTGATAGAAGGGAGGAGATAAAGAGAAGGGATATGGAAAGGGAGATGAGAAGAGGTGAGATGTGAAGGATAAAAAAATTGAGATAACAATTCCAAATGTTTTGACCTCCCTTAGGATTTTGCTTGTTCCATTTATAGTGCACAGCATTATGAAGAACAGAATTCACCTTGCATTCTATATGTTTCTCATAGGAGGTATCACCGACCTCCTTGACGGATTCATTGCGAGAAGGTTTAAAATGATAACTAAAACAGGAGCCTTTCTTGACCCTTCAGCAGACAAAATTTTCGTGGTTCCAACAATCATAGTTTTTTCTCTAAAGGGATTCATTCCCCTCTGGGCAGGATGCATTTTTATTGGAAAGGATGCTTTTATAACCATTTCCATAGGGGTATTGTATTTGATAAAGAAAAATGTTCCGATAAATCCGACATTTGCAGGAAAATCAGCAATGTTTCTTGAAGGCGTTTATCTCCTTTTCGTTATGATTGACGCTTTTATAAATGGGTCTCAGCCAACAAAAATTCTAAAATTTTTCTTTCTTTACATATCCATCCTTTCCGCCATCATTGCGGTTCTTAGTTACATTCCGGTTGGACTTTCTATTATAAGAAGAAGGAATTGATTTGAGCCAGAAAAATTAGTTTGAAAAAATTAAAAAACATTGTAAAATAAAATTAAGTGGGGAGTCGTCTAACGGCAGGACGGCGGACTCTGGATCCGTTAGTAGAGGTTCGAATCCTCTCTCCCCAGCCAAAAATTCAAAAATGGAGAAAAGTGAATTCATAGTAATTGGTGGTGGACCTGCAGGGTATTCGTGTGCGAAATTCCTTTCGCTTTCAGGAAAAAAGATAATTCTCGTAGAAAAGGATGAAATCGGTGGAATATGTCTTAACAGTGGCTGTATTCCTACCAAGGCAATTCTTTCGTCCATAAAAAGATATTCGGGTTTTTTAAAAGGAGTAAAAAGTGGTGAGTTTGTTCTAAAAGTGGACGTTTCTATTTCAGGAGAGGAAATCCTTAAAAGAAAGGAAAATGTTGTGAGAATTTTAAAAAACGGGATTCTCAATGACCTTCAAAAATCCGGTCTAAAAATAATAAAGGGATTTGCACGGTTTGAGGATGAAAAAACCATAAATGTTGACGGAAATAAAATCTCATCTAATGGAATGGTGATCGCGGTTGGTTCGGTTCCTCTTTTTCCTTCACCATTTAAAAAAAGCAGGAGAATAATTTCCGGAGAGGAATCATTTGAATGGTTAAAAAATCCTCCATCCACTCTCTGCATAATCGGTGGCGGAGCGATAGGCTGTGAGATGGCTCAGATTTTTTCAGGTCTCGGAACAAAGGTAACAATTGTTGAAATAATGGAACATATTCTTCCGTTTCTTGATAAAGATATAGCAGATACAATGAGGAGGGAACTGGAGAAGGGGGGGATAAAGGTCCTTGCAGGAAAGAAGGTTGAAAGGTTTGAAGAAGACCGCGGTTCAGTGAAACTTCGTTTTAATTCCGGGGAAGAAATTTCCGCCGACCTCGTGATAATTGCCGCAGGGAGAAGAGCGAATATAGAAGGGTTGAACCCTGCTGGAATAGAAACAGGTGGTGGATGGATAAGGGTTAACGAAAATTTTGAGACATCGGTAAAGGGAATTTATGCAATAGGTGATTGTAATGGAATTTCCCTCACAGCCTATGCAGGATACCTTCAGGCAGTTTTCCTTACAAAAATTATAACAGGAGAGAAGAAACCTTATCCAAAAGAGTTTATACCGGGTGGAATTTTTACAAATCCTGAAGTTGCATGGGTTGGTTTAACATCAAAGGAAGCACAAAAAAGAGGATATGAGATTGAAGAAAGATCCTCCTTAGTAAGAGAGATAGGAAGGGCTCATGCTGAGGGAGAAATCGGGGGAATTGTTAAAATTACCTTTGATAAGAAAACAAAAAAAATTCTTGGATTTCAGTTAGTTTCACCTCATGCTACAGAAATTGTAAATTATCTTGGACTTCTCCTCCTCAAAGGAATAACCATTGAAGAAATTGCATTGACCCATCACCTTCACCCCACATTTTCAGAGGTTTTGTGGGAAACCTCACTAAAGGGGATTTTCAAATAAATGAGCGGGGCACTGGTGTAAGCACTTCCCGCAGAAATCACCGGTAATAATTCCATGTGAGGTTTCAAACACCAGTTTTTCAAACGGAGATTGAGACTCTCTTGCCTGAAAGAGATCCAGAACTATGATCTGCCTTTCCGGAACCTCTACATCTGTTCGTGCTCCAGAACCCCTTACAAGTCCAAATATTCCGTAACAGCATCTCAATTTTTCTATCCTTGCATATTTGAAACTTCTTCCTCCTATTTTGCATTCCATATTTTCCTTCTCTGAAAAAGCATTTACAGGACAAACTCTTATGCATTTATAATCGCATTTCTTTCCGCAGGGGATTTCCATTTCAGACATTGGGTCGGGAACAAGTGGAGCATCGGTAATGATGGAATTCAACCTCTGCCTTACGCCATTTTCTTTTGTTAGGACAAGCCCGTTTGCTCCGAATACACCAAGTCCGGCTGCTACTGCTGTATGTCTGTGTGAGAAATCAGCCATTATTTCTCCGGTTTCTATTATCCTTTCAAAAAATCTGTATTGACTTATCATCCATGTGGGAGGAAAAATTCTTGTTCTGTATCCCATTTTTTCAAGTTTCACCGCTACAGTTCTCACAATTCTTGAGGTTTCAAGGTTTATAAGTCCATATCCGTAAAACAGATATGGAGAAATGGTTTTCCCTTCCTGAGTATAATCTCCCCACACATCACATACTCCATGTGGAATTTTTATTGCTACAGAGATTACTGCGCGAGCAGAGGGAAGGTATGTAGACGGATGGGTTTCAGAAGGTGCATTTTCAAATCTGTCAATTGATGCTATTCCAACCATATCAGCACCCATGGATAAAGTTGCTTTTTTAATCTCCCGGGTGAGTTTCCTGTCTCCCTTTTTCATCGGTTGTTTAAATTCTAAACATAGTCTCTTTCTCATTTCAAGACCTTGTATAAGTTATATACATATGCGACATTTTATGAGTTTGAATGAGAAAATTTAAGGGGCTTTTTTAACAAGGGATTTGTTTTGTCTCTCCCTCTCACTCCTTAATGTCGCTCATATCTTAAATTTTCCATTTTTTTATTTTGCATAATGGTCTCTTAAAAAGGAGGGGATATTTTTGGCAATTGGTTTATTTTTGAATTT
>JBBIVP010000178.1:0-4134 GCA_037439705.1 bacterium | reverse complement strand
CATTCAAGGCAGGAAGGATTTTTATGGAGGAATGTCCTCAAAAAATACGGAACGAGCGGAATTTTAGCCTTTTGTGTTGAAGGCGGTGATGCTCCTGTAAAGAACTGGAAGGGAATTGGTTATCTTGATTTTCCTTTAAGTGAATCTATGAAGATAAGCGATGACAATATAATAAAGTATGAGGTCAAAAAGTATAACTGCTACAGCTGTCCAATTGCCTGCGGAGGGATTGTTCAGGTTAAAATTGGAGATTATATCCTTGAAGAAAGCCACAAGCCGGAATATGAAACTATTGCTGCTATGGGAAGTATGACTTTGGTGAGCGACCCTGTTGCGATATTTGAAGCAAACAATATGTGCAACAGAGCAGGAATGGATACAATATCTACAGGAAGCACAATAGCCTTTGCAATGGAATGTTATGAAAAGGGAATAATAACAAAGGAAGATACCGGCGGAATAGAATTGAAGTGGGGAGATGGAGAAGTACTTTTGAGGTTTCTTGAAAAAATGATAAAGAGGGAAGGAATAGGGGAGATATTTGCAGATGGTGTAAAGGTGGCTTCAAGAAAGCTCAAGAAGAATTCAGAAGAATTCGCAATCCATGCAGGTGGTCAGGAAATTCCAATGCACGACCCGAGGTATGACCCTGGCTACGGAATAGGATATTACTGTGAGCCAACTCCTGGAAGGCATACAATTGTTTCATACACCTACGCAGAACTTATGGAGGTTTATAAGAAATTTAAAAAGTTCAAAAAATTTGCAGCACTTACCAGCAAATCAAAGTGGTATTCTGAAGAAGAAAAAGGAAAAGCAATGGCTATATGCAGTAAATACATTCAGGTTGCCAATGGATGTGGGTTCTGCATATTCGGGCTTCAAATAGGGGGGAACATTCCAATTTTTGAATGGGTAAATGCTTCTACAGGATGGAACCTGAAAGAAGAAGATTTCTTAAAAATAGGAGAAAGAATAGAAACCATGAGGCATTGCTTTAACCTTAGAGAAGGACTCAATCCCCCAAAGGATTTTCTGCCAGCAAAGAGGGCCCTGGGTATCCCGCCACTTCCAAAAGGACCAACTGCTGGTGTCAGCGTAAACATAGAGAAACTTGGGAGGGAATTTTACGAAGAATATGGCTGGGATTTTGATACAGGTCTTCCAAAGAAGGAGACCCTTGAAAGACACGGGCTTTCCTATGTGATGGATTTTCTTGTTAAGAAGTGAAAATAAAACTTTCCATAGTTGCTTTTGTAGGGGTTAAGGCTGTAAATAAAGTTCTTGAGGTCGAACTCCCGGAAGGAAATTCCCTCCTTGACCTTTTCAACAAAATAGAAAAAGAGAAAGAGGTGGAAAAGGGATTCTTTCAAGCCATCCTTTCTCAAAGAAGACCTGTCACGGTTTTAATAAATGGAGAAAGGATTGACCTTTCAAAGGATAAGAAAAGAAAACTCAAGGATGGTGATGAAATATCCGTAGTTTCACCGATAGCAGGGGGTTGATGAAGAGGTTATTCTTTCTCTTTTTTATTTTTTTCTCATGTAAAGAAGAAACTTATACTCTCAAACTTGTCAAGGGTCCATATTTGAGAAATCTCTCATCCACCTCAGCCAGTATTGTGTTTGAAGTTGAGACTGGAGAAAAGGCGGAGATAAGGTATGGAAAAGATTCAAACAAACTTTCAAAAATCCAAAAAGGAGAGGTAAGAATCACGAGATACGGGGATGTAAAAATATCCACCTTTTATATAGATATTGCTGACCTTGAACCTGACACCACATACTTTTACAAAATTAAGAATTCAGTTCCAGACCTTACTTATGCTTTCAGGACATTTCCGGAAGGAGCAAGTTTTACTTTTGTGGTTTTTGGTGACAACAGAACAAATCTTGAAATTTTTAAAAAAATAGCTTCCCTCATATATTATGAAAAACCCCTTTTTGTTATCCATACAGGTGACTGCGTGGATACAGGAACGCTTTATTCAGGAATGAATGTCCTGGTTGGATGGGAGGAATTTTTGAATACAATGATGCCAGTGATGAAGGAAGCTCCTGTTTACATAGCCTTTGGAAATCATGAAGCTGGAGGCGAAGACTTTTTTACTACATATTTTCCACCACTTTCTGCTGAATTTTCTCCCTTTTATTACTCGTTTTCAACTGGATGGGTTACCTTTTTTATACTCAATTCAGAATCTGACCTCTCATCTTCCGGAGAACAAATTCTCTGGCTGGAAAATGAACTCTCGGGTGTGAAAAATGGCAGTTTAATAGGGGTCATACACAGACCACCATATTCTTCTTCAGAACACGGAGAGTTAGCAGAAGAGGGAAAGGAAAATGAGATTTTGATTATAAGGGAGAGGCTCGTTCCAATTTTTGAAAGATATGGATTCAAAATGGTTTTCAGCGGGCATGAACATAACTACGAAAGGACATATCCCATAAAGAAGGGTACTGTGGACCCAACAGGTGTTGTTTATGTAATAACAGGCGGAGGGGGAGCGCCTCTTTATGAGTTAAGGCTTGAAAATCCATGGACAGCAGTTTTTAAAAAGACCTACAATTATGTGGTTGTGAACTCTTATTCATCTTCTTTCGTGATAACTGCTAAAGATATTGGTGGGAAAATGATAGATACTTTTGAAATAAATAAGGAGTAAAATCAATGGGAGGAATAAAAAAAATAGCCGTTTATATTCCTGCTACCTGCTTTACAGAGGCACTTTTAAAAAGGGTAAGGGGCGAAAGAAGGATAGGGAATTACGATGAAGATAGTCTGACAATGGCTTTTTCCAGTGCGTATAGAATAGACCTGAAAGGCCTGAAAGAACTTTATTTCCTTTCATCAACCCCTCCCTTCCACATCCGCTCACCAGCGTCATTTCTCGCAACAGTTTTTGATGTGGAAAAGAGTTGTACCGCATTTGATGTGATGGGCGGTGGAAAATCCGTTATAGACCTTTTTTCAAAAAACCATGCGGAAAACTTTTCTACCCTTATTATCCTTTCAGACAAGAGAAGGTATCAGGTTGATACCCCTGAATTCTATTCATCAGGAGATTCAGCAATAGCCTTTCTTCTTTCCAACAATGAGCCAGTGGTAGAAATTTTGGGTTCCAGGTCTATTTCATACGAATCTCTCTCCGAATGGAAAGACGAAGAGGAAGGGGAAATAAAGACATCCGAAAGCAAAGCAGAATTAGAGTTAAAAAGAGAAACGATAAGAGAGTGTGTGGAGGAACTCATAAAAGAGAGTGGAGTGAAGAAAGAAGAAATATGGAGAGCCTTCTTTCCTTTTTCTGATACGAGGACCTGTCTGGAAATAGGGTCTACATTGGGATTTTCAAAATCCCAGATTCATTCACACAAACTTTTAAACATTACAGGATGGACAGGTTCGGTTCATGTACTTCTTGAATTTCTTTATGCCATTGAGACCGAGGATGTAAAAAATAAACTAATCCTTCTCTGTGGTTCTGGCGGAGGTTTTTCAGCATGCCTCCTCAAAACAGGAGATAGCTTTCAGGGGTTTATAACAAAAGGGATAGGTGAATGCCTAAACAGGAGATTTGAGATAAAGGATCTGACAACCCTTTACAAAATCACAGGAGATATAAAATATGAGAAGGTTAAACCCTTTTCACCAATTCCACTTCATTATCGTGAAATTGAAGAATGCGTTAAACTAAAAGCGCAGAGGTGTAAAAGATGTTCTGCCATTCAGTATCCATGGAGATATCTCTGTTATAAGTGCGAATCCACGGACTTTGAACTTATTCCACTCTCAAGAGAAGCAAAAATATAAACATATACAAGAGAATACCACAATCCAAATCCACTTCAACACCTTGATATGGCAGTGGTTGAACTTGAAGGGGGTGGAAGATTTTACGGACAGATGACAGATGTAGAGCCTCGGGAAGTAAAGGTGGGAATGGATGTTTCCCTCACATTGAGGAGGCTTCACGAGGGCGGTGATTTTGTGAATTATTTCTGGAAGGTGGTTCCGAAATAGAAGTTTTCGTATCCGCTTTAAACTCTCGCACCTTCTACCTGTTTTACCGTGGTGGGTATGGATTTCCTGTGTATAGACCTGTGTTTTTGTTGTCGTGCTTGAATTTTGGCC
>JBBIVP010000177.1:0-4145 GCA_037439705.1 bacterium | reverse complement strand
GACGAAGAAAAAAGAGGGTGGAAGCTTTGCGGAATTGTTGGAAATTTTCAGATAAAAACTCCAAAAAAAAGTGATTCCGTTTCATACGCCACTTTTACCCTTGAAGATTTATATGGAACCGCAGAGATAATAGTTTTTAGGAACAGGCTTGAGGTTTTTAAGAGCAAGTATGTGCCCGGAGAGCCTATTGTGGTAGTTGTAAAATCTGAACCTTCAATGGATGAAAATTCAAGACTTATTTTGCAGGAGGTATATACTTTGAACGAAGCTATATCAAACTTTTATAAGAAGGCGGTAATAAAAATTGATGCAGAAAGTTTGGGAGAGGAAGATTGTAGAAGGTTCGTATCTTTTCTTGAAAAATTCAAGGGTAATTTAAAATTATTTATTATTGTTTCTCTTCCTGATGGAAGAGAAACAATAATAGAGATGCCCGAGAGGTTTAAAATTCCCTACGATGAGAATTTTAAAGAAGTATTGAAAGAAAAATTTAATGCTGAGATAATTTACTACGGAAGATGACTTTGAAATACAAAATTAAAGATGTTATGAAGTCAGAAATCAATCAGGAAAAGAAAGCAGAGTCTCCTCAAAACTGGCTTCAAAATTCTTTTTTTGAAGAATGCGTAAAAAGGGGAAAGGAAGTGGAAGTTGTGACCACAGATGGTAAGAGGATAAGAGGGGTAATATCCGCTTATGACAATTATTCATTTCTTATGGAAACGCCCAATGGTGAGTTTTTAATATACAAACACGGAGTGATTTATTTGAAAAGTGGAAGATAGGAGGGAGAAAGGAATACTGGTTATCCCTTTAGAAGAGGTTGACGAAGAGGTGGAGGAATTTAAGGCTCTTTTTGCTTCTGCGGGCGGTGAGACAAGAGGGATTGTAAGACAGAATATAAGAAGTCCGGGCTCTCCATCATTTCTGGGAAAAGGGAAATTTGAAGAGTTGAAATCAATGATAAAAGAGGATATAGATGTAGTTCTTTTTGATACCTTTTTAAAGCCCTTTCAATACGCTTTTATCTCTGAAAATCTAAATGTGAAGGTTCTTGATAGAGCAGGGCTTATTCTTGACATATTTTCTCAAAGGGCAAAAAGCGAGATGACTAAACTTCAGGTCGAACTCGCTCAATTGGTATACCTTTTACCGAGACTCAGAGGGAAGGGGTTTGAGCTTTCAAGATTGGGAGGTGGAATAGGAACAAGGGGACCGGGTGAGAAGAAACTCGAGACGGATAGAAGAAGGATAAGGGAAAGAATCAGGGTAATAAAAAGAAAACTTGAAGAGGTCCGAAAAACGAGGGAACTTCATAGAGAGGCAAGAAAGAAGCGTTCCATTCCTGTTGTGAGTCTTGTGGGATATACGAATGCTGGAAAGACCACACTTTTTAACGCTCTGACCAAAGAAAATAGGGATACTGGGAACAAATTATTTTTGACACTTGATGCTAAATTTTCTGCCACGGGTAGAGAATTTATAATTATGGATACCGTTGGTTTTATAAAAACCCTTCCTCCCTTTCTCATAAAGGCATTCGCACTAACTCTTGAAGAAATAAAAGATTCTTTTCTCATTCTCAAGGTGGTTGACTCATCCGACTCACGAATGGGAGAAAAATTAGAGGTTATAGATAATGTTCTGATGGAAATTAGTGCTGAAAAAATTCCGAGCCTCATTGTTCTAAACAAGTCAGATTTGCTCACGGACGAGAAAAAAATTCAACTGAGCTGGAAGATGAGAAACAGGGAGGAATACATATTTGTATCAGCCATTCGTGGAGAAGGATTGACTGAATTAAGAAAGAGAATAAAGGAGAAGCTGTGCAAAAATTTTGTGGTGGAAAAGGAATTTTACTGCTGATATTTCTTCTTTTTTCAAATAATCTTCATTCAGAAATAACGCAGAAAACCTATGTGGAAGTGGGTGAAGGAAATTCCAGTTCAGGAGCCCTCAAAAATGCTCTTCACAATGTTCTTATGAAATGTGCGGAAGAAATAGGAGGAACTCCAGTTGATGCGGAAAAATTGAGGAAGCTTTTTCCATTCCCCGGAGATTATTTTCTCGGGTATAAAATAATTTCTTCCAAATATGAGGACAAAAAGGTAATTCTTGAAGTGAAAGCAGATGTGGACATAAGGTATTTGAGAGATATCTTTATAAAAGAAGGGATTATAGGTAAAAAATGGACGTTACCAAAGGTTTCTATGGTTATCAAATCTCAAAACGAATGCAAGAATTTAAATATGAACGAACTACATAATTTTTTGACGGGAATTTCTAAATCTGAATTTTCTGATTACTTTCGTGAAACTCCGGAACCTGAAGATTATCAGATGAAGATAGAGTTGAAAGGAGAGAAAAGGGAAATGGAGGAAATATCCTGGTGCCTCATTTCTGTAGGTCTTGAAATAAGGAGTGAAAGTGAAGAAATTTTTAACGAAACAAACGAAAAACCAGTTTATATGTTTTCTTCCGATACTTTTCCAGTGGAAATTTCTGATTTCGTAAAAAGGTTTTTTCTTAGAGGAATTCAGGCAATAGAAAAAAACCGGGAAGAAAAAGGAAATATAGTTAAAATCATAATAAGGACAGCTGGATGGCTTCAGTTGAAAGATATAGATTCAATTAAAAAACTTCTCTTCCAAAATTTCCCAACCCTGTTTTCATTCAATTTGATTTCTATAAATTCGCAAGGTGTAGAATGTGAGTGCAGGTTCATTGGTGCAGAAGGCGGGATAATGGAAAAAATTATTTCCGTTTTCAGCGCAAATGGATGGAATGCGAGAAAAATCACAGAAGAACTCATTGAGGTGAAGAAGGAATGAAGAATTATTACATTGGGATAGATGTGGGAGGGACAAATATAAAGTTTGGTGCAATAACCGAAAATGGGAAAATTATCTTTAAAAAGTCAGTCCCTATTTATGAAGGAGAAAAGACACAGGAGGGAAGCGTAAAAAAAATTTTTGAAATTGTGAATTATGTGAAAAAAAATATGGGAAAAAATAAATGCGTAGGAATTGGAATAGGTGTTCCAGGATTTATAGATTTTAATAATGGGAAAATTACAGTTTCTCCAAATTTTCCACACTGGAAAAATTTTCCGTTGATTTCCATTCTGAAGAAAAATTTGAAGGAAAGGATAAATGTGGATAACGATGCGAATGCTTTTACCATAGGGGAGGGCTGGATGGGAAGTGCTTCAAGGATGAGAAGTTTTTTAGGAATAACCCTTGGGACAGGCGTTGGAGGTGGAATTGTTATTGATGGGAAAATATGGCGGGGCGTGGACGGAAGTGCCGGAGAATTCGGGCATATAACCGTTGAGGAAAATGGACCGCCCTGCAACTGCGGAAGCAGAGGGTGCGTTGAATCCTATGTTTCTTCTTATGGATTAAAAAGAATCGCTGAAAGAATATATGGACAAGAGTTTAACCGGATTTTTAAAGACGACCTTCCCAGGGAACTTTTTGACCGTGCGAAAAAAGGGGATGAGAGGTCTAAAATGGTTTTTTTAGAAGCAGGGAGAAAACTTGGAATCGGAATTGCTACCGTGGGTAACCTTTTGAATATTGAGGGAGTAATAATTGGAGGTGGAATTGGAAGGGCTTTCGGGTTTTTGCTCCCGGGAATAAAGGAGGAACTTGTAAAAAGGCTTCAGCCACTTCCGAGAAAGAGACTGAAGGTTTTGAAAAGCAAACTCTTTGAAAAGGCAAACCTTCTTGGTGCTGTATATCCACTGATATGTATCAAGGATATATAATGGAAAAAGGCGCAGTGGAACACTCGGGATCCTGAGCCTGGATTTTTATTTTTTCCGGTGAATTGGACGGTTTTATCACTCCAACTTCCCCTCTGGTAATTCTGGTCGGGTAGTTATATATTTTTGATTTTATTGAAAAGAATTTTAAAATTTATCATAATAAAACCAATGGAAGAAGGTCTAAAATCTGGATGTGGAATAGTTGGTGTATTCGGTCATCCTGAAGCAGCAAACATAGTCTATCTCGCTCTTCATGCGCTCCAGCACAGAGGGCAGGAAAGCGCTGGTATAGCAGTTAGTAATGGTAAGGAGATATCTTTTCATAAAGACCTTGGACTTGTTCAGGATGTTTTTGATGAGGGAACAATAAGGGAGA
>JBBIVP010000176.1:0-4155 GCA_037439705.1 bacterium | reverse complement strand
ATGAAAGAATTGAGAAAGAAAACAATAGAAAAGGAAAAAGAAAAAGGGAAAAAAATCGCTGCGGTCTTTCCAATCCATTATCCAAGGGAACTGTTGAGAGCATTTGGATACCATCCTGTTGAAGTATGGGGTCCACCTGGATTTGAAAGGGAAAAAGCACTCAAGTACTTTCAATCCTATACCTGCGACATAGTTATGAGAGGATTTTCTTTCATACTTACGAGAAAAGAAGTTGACCTTATTCTCGTTCCGCACACCTGCGACGCCCTTCAAGGAATGGCATCTGTTATGAGAGATTTCCTTAACCCGTACGTTCCTGTTCTAACACTCTATCATCCAAGGGGCAGGAAAAAGGAAGACGTTGAATTTCTTGAGATGGAAATAAAAAGGTCCTTTGAAAAACTCTGTGAAATAACCGGAAAAAAACCTGGCGAAGAAAATCTAAAAAAGGCAATTTTTGAAGAAGAAAAGGCAGATTCAGTGTTCAGGGAATTGTATGAAAAAAAAGAAAACATAGACCTGACTGACAGGGAATTTTATCAGTTGCTCAGGACAAGGGAGTTTTTGCCTCCCAAGGATTTTATTTCACTTGCAGAATCCATCCCTGATAAGAAGATGGAAAGGAGAGGAAAGAGAATAATAATTTCTGGAATTCTGCCTGAACCCATGAAGATTTTTGACATCATAAATGAAAAAGGTGGGATCGTTGTGGATGATGACCTTGCCTGCTGTGGAAGAAGAACTTATGAAACCGGAAAAAGTGAAAATCCTTTTAGAAGAATGGCTGAAAGAATTTTGAGCGCTCCCCCTGATCCGACTCTCGGAAGTTCAACTGAATCAAGGATTGATTATATTTTAAAGAAAATAGAAAAAAGTAAAGCGGATGGAATTTTGATATACAACCCTAAATTCTGCGAACCTGAACTTTTTGATTTTCCATTTATAAAAAAGGAATTATCAGATAGAGGAATAAAGGTTCAATATCTTGAGGTTGAAATTTCAGAGGAAATTCCCCATCAAACAATTCAGAGAATTGAAACCTTTCTGGAGGTTTTATGATGAACCCTTCAGCCCTTTTCAGATACACATTCGGGTTTAAAATTTTTGGAAGGAGCATGCTGAAAATCCAGAAATTTTCAGATGCCCATAAAATGGCAAGATTTAAACCTCGTCCAGATGACCCCTTGAATCCACCTTTAAAATCAGGAGTCCTTCTCAAAGAAATAATGGCAAAGCACTACCTTGAAGGAAGGTTTGTAGAGGGAGTAAAAAAGGTAGCCTGGGTTACATCAGGAGCACCTGTTGAACCATTGAGGGCACTCGGATATTTTGTAGTTTATCCTGAAAACCATGCAGCACTCTGCGGGGCAAGAAAAGTAGCAGTTCAGATTTCGGAAGAGGCTGAAAAAGAAGGATTCTCTGTAGACCTGTGTTCCTATGCAAGAACTGATATCGGTTCCGCACTATCAGGAAAAACTCCGGTTGGAAAAATTCCAAAACCTGACCTCCTTGTGGCATGCACAAATATATGTCAGACAGTGCTTTACTGGTTTAAAACACTTTCCTTTTATTTTAAGGTTCCCCTGGTGATAATAGATACTCCTTTCATATTTGATGATATGGAGGAACATCAAATTCAATATGTAAAAAAACAGATTGAAGAAATGATAATTACAGCGGAAAGGGTTGCCAAAAAAACCCTTCCATTTAAAAAAATGAGGAAGGTAATATCTGACAGTAAAGAGGCTGCAGAGCTATGGCTTGAAATTATATACAGAGGGAAATTCAAACCTTCTCCCATAACTGCTTTTGACACATTTGTTCACATGGCTCCTATTGTGGGATTGAGGGGTGAAGAGATTGCTACCATTTATTACAGAAAACTCCTCAAAGAAATAGACGAAAGAATAAAAAATGGGATTGGAGCAATAAAAAATGAAAGAAAAAGGATTCTTTGGGACAATCTTCCCGTATGGTTTAGACTCAACTGGCTTTCAAGATATTTAGCAACGAAAGGAGCAAACATAGTAACATCAACATATACACTTCAATGGGGAGAACTCGCTCCAATGATAGACATAGAAAGACCTCTTGAATCCGCAGCAAAAATCTACCTTTATCCCCTGCTCAACAGGTCAGCAAGATATAAACTTGCTACAATGAAAAAGATGGTAAAGGAATTTCAGATAGACGGAGTGCTTCTGCATTCCGATAAATCCTGCAAGCCCTACTCACTCGGTCAGATAGACGAAAGAAATCTCCTTGCTCAGGAAGGAATCCCAGCAGTTTTAATTGATGCTGACCATAACGATAGCAGGGTTTACTCAGAAGAACAGGTAAGAAACAGACTTGATGCATTTCTGGAAATTCTGTAAGCGTCTGAAGGTAACGGTCAAAAAATGGGGTGAATTAGATACTACTGCACAAAAAGGCGGGCAAAAAATAAACCTTTTGTTTTTTCTACTTTAATAATTTTACAAAAATTTAAAGAAAGGACATAGGCAAAAGAAGGGTTATATTTTTTGATAAAACTCAAAAGACCCGAGGAAATTTTAGGAGAGTCTAATTTTGTTTTTATTTCTACTGGAATTATTTTCTCTTCTTTTCTTACAACGAAATCTACTTCACTTTTTGCCTTTGTTCTCCAGAAATTCAAGTTTCCAAATTTTTGCCAGAGATTAATAGCAACAAAATTTTCTAATAAATGTCCAGAATATGTCCTCTGGGAGGCTGACAGGAAATTTTCTATTATTATATTTCTAAAACCTGTATCAAAAAAATAAATTTTTGGATTTTTTGTTAATTCGGTTCTTCTGTTGGTAAAAAATGGCTTTATGAAAAAATAGACATAAGTTTTTTCTAAAAAATTGAGATATTTTTTAAGGGTTGGTTGAGAAAAATTAGAGATGCTGGACAGTTCCTGGAATTGAATAATGTTACCTATTTGAAGAGAAAGGGCTTTAATTAAGAGTTTCAATTTATAATCATCAATGAGTCCTAAAATATCTTTGACTTCTTTAAGAAAAAACAGATTATAAATGTTATTTAAGAAATCTCTTTTTATTTTAAAATCTCTCTCCAACACCACTTCTGGATATCCTCCATAAATAAGGTAAGTTTCTAAATAAGAATTGAATCTATGGAGAAGAGGCTGACTGATAACCAATTCCTTTTTTTGATTAATTTTTTTTGGTACTCAAAAAAATTTGATAGAGGTTTTGGTCATTGGCTTTAAGATACTCGTCAAAAGAAAACGGTAAAAGTTCCAAAACAAATATCCTGCCAACAAGATATTTTGCTGCTTTTATTGTAATTTCCAGTGAAGAAGAGCCAGAAATGATAATTTTATTTTTTGGACAAAAATCAAAAAGATATTTTAAATTTTTCCCTCCGCTTTTTGAATAATAGAATTCATCTATAATCAAAAATTTTTTATTTTTAAGATAGAATTTAGCAAAGTTTTCAATATCATTGTCAAACAAATCCAGTACCTTCTGGTCTTCAAAACTGAGATATTGGAAGCTTCTAAGACTTTTTGAGAGGTGGAGCAATAAAGTGGTTTTTCCGCTCCTTCTTGGCCCAATTATTGCAATAATCTGAGGGTTTTGGCAATAAACGCCATATTTCCTTTTCCAAATTTCTTTCAATGTATTTTTTATTTTGGTAGGAGAATTTTTTAATCATATTTTTATTTTAGCAGGGTGAAAATATTTGTCAAATGAAGCGTACAAGTTATATACTTATGCGACATTTTATGAGTTTGAATGAGATAATTTAAGGGGCTTTTTAAACGGGGAGAGCTGTTTCATCTCTCCCTTTCACCCCTTAATGTCGCGCATATCTTAACTTTTCCACCCCCTTTTCCCCTGGTAACAATGTCTGTGTTCTTCTACAAAATTCTATTGACATCGTGAAACTATCTAAGAGATATAGAGCAGTAAGCAGACCAGCTTGTGAAAATAAAAGGAGGTATACATAATGACATATATTTCCAAATAGATTTAATTATGAGGAAAAAGGATGAGCGTTTTACTGCTGGGGCGGGTGGATTCGAACCACCACCACAGGATCCAAAGTCCCGTGCCCTGCCGTTAGGCTACGCCCCAGTTTTCAAAAATTTTATCACAAATTTCAATTAAAGAAAATTTTATTTAT
>JBBIVP010000175.1:0-4197 GCA_037439705.1 bacterium | reverse complement strand
TTGGAAGTGAAAATGTTCCCGTTATGGTTCCATCCTCTCTGTGAAAATTTGGGGGAGGAGTTCCATCCCAGTTATAAATTTTTATTGTAGTTTTTTTTGCTGATGAAAGTGGAACTCCTGTTGTATTTATTAAAGGAACTGCGGAAAGGGCGATGATGTCCATTTCTTCTCCCCATCCCTTTTCAATTGCATATTCAGGTTCTTCTTTCCTTATCTCCATTCCGAGACCGCTTTCTTCCTTAAGGAGATTTCCTTCTTCGTCTATATAAAGCCTTCCCTTTATTTCCCTGAACTCCTCCTCAATCACCATAGCTTTCTTTTTCTTTCCCATCATTTCAATCTCTTCATACCCTTTAAATCTGAGTGTCACATAATCGGTGGAGAGGGTTGAAGGGTCAAAGAAAGGATATTTTACAACTTTTTCTTCTTTCACCCTTTCAGCCACTGAAAGGAGCGTCATCGGAATGAGTAGGTTTTCGGTGTATGGAATGCTTATTTCCTTTTTATCATTGCCGGTATTTATAAGAACTTTCAGTATTTCTCCTGTTCTTTCTCCCTTTACATCAAATTTCATGTCCCCTGAAGAAATGACAAAGTCAAACCTGTCAAGTTTTCCGTCATTTGAGATATCAGCCTCTCCGTGGGAAATTGCGTTAATCCTTTTTCCAAGCATGGTTACCCTCAGAAACATCTTTTCTATGAGTTTAATCCCGTCCTTTAAAGGTTTTTTTGAAATGGTCTGATATCCAATTTTTTTCCCCGAAAAGTATATTCCGAACCAGTCCTCTTTTGGTTGAAGCCCTATTTTCTCAACTTTGGTTGGAGAGATTTTGAAAAAAAGGAAGTAGGCTATTCCGAGAAATAAAACTGTTGATGTTATTCCTATTATATGCCTTTTCATGATTCAAAAGGGTTTTTGGGAGTTATTCCAAATTTTTCTGCCATTTCCGATGGTGATGAATTCAATTTTTGAAGAGCCATTATTATCTCTTCACTGTTTACAGGAAGAAAACCATTTAATAATTTCTCACCTATTTTTAAAAGGGAGATTGAAATATCAGATGGTATTCTCAAGATCATTCTTTTTTTGCCAATTTTTTTAAGAATTTTTAAAATTAGGTCGTCCATGCTCAATTCCATTCCTGCCAGTTCCACAACCGTATTTAAAGCCCTTTTTTCGGTGAGAGAAAGAAAAACTGCTTTTGAGAGGTCTTCAACTGAAATAATGTGGGTTCTTCCAGCCCTCATGTCAGGCAGAATTAAAACCGGAAAGGTGGAAAGGCTTTTAATTTTTTTGAATATCCCTCCATCTTCTCCGATTACCACTCCAGGTCTTAAAATTGTCCATTCAAGTTCGCTTTCTTTTATGAACTTCTCTCCCATCTCCTTTGTTTTGAAATATCTTGTATCAATTCCCCTTCCCGCTCCAAGTGCGCTTATGTGTATGAGGCGTTTTATTCCATTTTCTTTCATTGCATGAATTATGTTTATCACGCCCTGTATGTGAACCACTTCAAAAGTATTCTCTCCTTTCTCTCTTATTATTCCGATGCAATTTATGACAGCATCGCATCTATTTATCGCTAATGAAATCTGATCCGCATAAAAGATATTCGCATTTCTTGTTTCAATTTTTCCACCCATTTCTTCATAGAGGTTAGATGGATTTCTTGATATTCCAACTACCTCAATTCCCTTTTCAAGGAGAGTCTTAGCTAAATTTTTTCCTATATTACAGGATGCTGCAAGAATGGCAACCTTCATGGATTAAATTTTAGAAAAAAATTCCCATTACTTCAAATTTTGATAATCTCTTCACAGGAATATATCTTGCTCAAACTCTTTGAAATAGTAAAATATAAATGCAGGTTCAAAAATGAAAAAAGTAAGGGATTTATTTTATCTTTTCCTTATCTCTCTTTATACACTTATTCTCGGAATTCCTGCAATTCTTTTTAGTTTTCTTTATCCCGGTGGAAATCTGTCCTATTTACTTGCAAGGCTGTGGGCGTGGCTCATAATCAGAACTCTCGGTTTGAGGGTTGAGGTTAGAGGGCTTGAAAACCTTGAAAATTTGAGGAGTTTCATACTCATGGCAAATCACCAGAGCCATTTAGATGTTGCATCAATAATGGCTACATTTCCCCATCAGTTGAGATTCCTTGCGAAGAAAGAGCTTGTTAACATACCTGTATTTGGATGGGCTATGTTTCTTCAGGGGCATGTCCTTATAGAGAGGGAAAAGAGGGAAAAGGCTTTCAGAGCGATTAACCTTGCTGCAGAAAAGGTGAAGAAAGGAAAAAAACTTGTGGTCTTTCCTGAGGGAACAAGGGGAGATGGGAAGACTCTTCTTCCCTTTAAAAAAGGGGGTTTTGTTCTTGCAATTAAATCCGGGGTTCCTGTCGTTCCTGTTTCTATTTATGGAACTCATAAAATCCTTCCGAGAAGGAGTTTGAGTTTAGGAGAAGGAAAGATTGTAAAAATTCTCGTTCACCCTCCAGTTGATGTTTCTTCATTCACCATGGATAACAAAGAAGATTTGATGAACCTCATAAGAACAAAAATTGAAGACGGAATAAAGAGTCTTTCTGATGGAAATTCTTAAATCGTCCCTCCTTGCAATTGTTCAATCCGCAACAGAATTTTTTCCAGTAAGCAGTTCAGGGCATCTGGTCATTTTTGGTTCTTTCATCAAACCGGGTGTTTCCTCTTTTCTCTTCCTTACCATAACCCTTCATTCAGGAAGTCTGATTGCAATTATGTTTTACTTCAGAAAAAGGGTTGGAGAGATAATTTTTTTGAAAAATATTAAACTTTTCGGTTTCATAATTCTGAGCTCAATTTTCACATTCCTTATTGCCTATCCGCTTCACGATTATGTGGGAAAAAAGTTCGGTTCTCCTTTTACAGCGGGAAGAATGATGCTTATAAATGGACTAATTCTTGCTTCTCTTTTTTTTAAAAAGAAGAAAGGAGAAATGGAGATTGATTTTATAAGAGCTACTCTTATAGGGATTATGCAGGGCATAGCAGTAATCCCGGGTATTTCAAGGTCTGGCATTACAATTGTATCAGCCCTTCATCTCGGAATAAGAGAAAATCTCTCCTTTGAATACTCATTTCTTCTTTCAATACCTGCAATAATAGGTGCTCAATTTTTTGAAATAATTAAAACCGGTTTTCCTCAATCGCATGAAATAGAGGTCTTCGCTTCTGGATTTTTTCTCTCTGCCATTTTTTCATTTCTTTTTTTGAAGGTTCTTGAAAAAATGATTGTGAGGGGCTGGTTTAAGTACTTTTCCATTTATTCCCTTTTTCTCGGATTTGTGATAACATTTTATTATTGGTAAAATGGATAAAAAAAGGGGCGAGAGAAAAATAGGGTGGATAATTGGCGGGCTTGTTTTTATAGCCTGTGGTTTCCTTATATTTTTATCCCTTGTTAGTTATTCGCCGGATGACCCATCCATAAATAATGCTACAGGAAGAGAAATTCACAACTGGATAGGAAAGTTTGGAGCATACACCTCAGGACTCCTTTTTTCATTAACAGGAATATGTTCTTTTCTGATTCCTCTTTTCTTTTTCCTTCAAGGAATAAGAATTATAAGGGAACTTTCTTTCAACGAAATACCATTGACAATTTTATGGCTTATCCTTTCGGTTACCTTCGGAAGCATTTTTTTTAATCTCATATTTCCGGATGCGAAGGTATTAGGCGGGGGTGTTCTCGGAGGATTTCTTTCATACCATTTGAAAGAATACTTTGGTAAATTTGGAACCGGATTTCTGTCGGTTGTCTTTTTCTTCACATTTCTCTTTCTTTTTTTCGGATTAAGTCCATACGAAGGGCTGAGCTGGACAGGAGAGAAGGTTGGTGATGGAGTAATTTTTTTAA
Source organism: bacterium (assembly GCA_037439705.1). Taxonomy (GTDB): domain Bacteria; phylum JBBIVP01; class JBBIVP01; order JBBIVP01; family JBBIVP01; genus JBBIVP01. The sequence goes on along the minus strand of JBBIVP010000175.1, from coordinate 299 downwards.
GAGACAAAATAAATCTGTGGAGGGAAAGAAGGAGGAAGAGAAGGGAAAGGCTTGAAGAACTGAGAAGAAAGGAGGAGTCTTCCATTCCTATAATGGTTACAAAAACGCCAACACCAACTCCAAAAACGCCCACACCAAAAACTCCTGTTCCCATTCAGCTTCCACTGATAAAAAATGATGAAAAGTTTGAACTGCCTCCTCTTGACTTCCTTGACCAGCCAACTCCAGGGAGGACTTACATTGACGAATCAGATATAAAAGAAGCCATCTTTCAACTTGAAAATAAATTAAGGGATTTT
>JBBIVP010000174.1:0-4199 GCA_037439705.1 bacterium | reverse complement strand
CAATCCTTCTTCTTCCCTTCTTGGGTCATCCTCTGTTTTCCTTACAGGAGGGTCTTCCATGTTATTGCTCGGCAAATAACCGAGAAGTTTTCTTATCAGAAGGAGGCATTCTTCATCGTTTTTTGCTGTAAAATGGGCAACTCCACTTTTTGTAGCATGAACCATTGCCCCACCAAGTTCTTCGGATGTAACTTCCTCATGAGTTACTTCTTTTATTACATCAGGACCTGTAATGTGCATGTAACTTGTTTTCTCAACCATAATTATGAAGTCTGTAAGGGCGGGGGAGTAAACAGCACCTCCAGCGCATGGTCCCATTATTGCTGAAATTTGAGTAACTACTCCTGAATACAGGGTGTTTCTTAAAAATATCTCGGCATAACCTGCTAAGCTTTCCACTCCTTCCTGAATTCTTGCTCCTCCTGAATCATTCAATCCTATTACAGGAGCTCCGACCTTTGCTGCTAAATCCATTATCTTTACAATTTTCTTCGCATAACTTCCGCTGAGAGAACCGCCAAACACTGTAAAATCCTGAGAGAATACGAAGACGAGTCTTCCATCAATGTATCCATAACCTGTGACAACTCCGTCACCGAGAATTTTTTGGGCTTCCATACCAAAATCATGACATTGGTGCACAACAAACTTATCGGTTTCCACAAAACTTCCTTCATCAAGGAGTAGAGCAATTCTTTCTCTTGCTGTAAGTTTTCCGGCCTTATGCTGTCTTTTTATTCTTTCCTCTCCGCCACCCAGTTCTGCTAATCTGTGCTTTTCTTCCAGTTCCTTTCTTCTATCCATGATGTAATTCTATCCTATTCCAAAAATTCATTTCAACATTTTAATAAAGGTCTTCTTTTGCAAATTTTCCAATTTCCATAAATGCAATTGTTTTTTGAATTATCTTTGAAACAATCATATCTCCTGTTTTTGAGGCGGGTCTGTATTCGCAGAAATCAATTCCCACAACATGAGAATGAAGTGCGAAGAAGTTCAGAAGTTGAAGGAGGTCATTTAGACTCCATCCCTCAGGAACCGGGTTTCCAACAGAAATCCCTTGTTCTGGAGACAGAATATCAAGATCAACGGATATATAAATATTACCTCTTGAGACCTCATCAAGGATTCTGTCGTTTGAATCAAAAAAGAACCTCTGAGGAACAAAAAGGACATCGTAATTTGCGAGGTTCTCTCCTTCAATGAGTTCATATGCTCGTGCTCCTATGTGAGTCATTCTGTATTTTTCCGCTATTCTTTTCCCTACTGTAGCGTGACATATTTTTTCGCACTTAAACTCGTCATAAAAATCAAGATGAGCGTCAACTACTATTACTTTTATATCCTCCTCAAAAGCCTTCAGGACTCCAATTGTAAGTGTGTGTTCCCCTCCTATAATTACTGGTATTTTTTTTAAATTTACAACCTCTTTTATTTTTTTTGAAATGGACTCTATTGCTACTTCCGGCACTAAGGAAGGTGGATAAAAAATTGGAAGCGTATGAATTCTTATCTCTCCGGTATTCAATTCAAGTTCAGGCAGATAATCTTCAAGTTCTTGTGATGCTTCAAGAATTTTTAAGGGAGCATAATAAGTTCCTGCAAAACAGGAAGTGGTCGCCTCATAAGAAATAGGAACGACAACATATTCAGCCTTTTCAACAGGACATTCTATTCCGAGAAGGTTTTTTTTCATGGATTATGGAACAAAAACTGCTCCTGCTACAACGGTTGTCCACTTGCCACTTTTTTCACATTTCGCTGTCTGAGTGATGTTTCTTGTAATTACCTCATACCCGCTTATCTTCCAGACCTCTTTTCTTTCGTCATAGTTCTTATCAGGGTCAAAGGGTAAACCAAGTGTGGATGCGAGCATAAATGCTGCTAAATCTTCAGCATATTCTCCGGCAATTTTTGCGGTTTGTCCAAATGCGTGATGTTCCGCCAGATATCCGTGCACATCTTTTCTTTTCGGAATTGCTAATCCTATAGATGCAGAGATGAGCCGGTGGGGCTCATTTGATGAATTTTCCGACATTACGATAAATACTATCTGTCCTTTTTTGAGAAGACTCAATCCCTTTTCCTTTGGGACAAGTTTGCATCCGGGAGGGAATATACTGCTTACTTTTACAAGATTAAAACCTGCTATTCCAGCATCCCTTAATGCAAGTTCTAAAGATGCGAGTTTCTCCTTATGAATTCCAACACCTTTTGTCAGAAACATAAATCTCGGTATAAATGACACATCCATCTTCGTCTTTTCAAATATAATGATGACAAAACAAAATTCAAGAAAAATCAGACATCTAATTGACTTTTTAATTCCTTTTTCATAAAATGAAACCAGAATGGAAATGAGATGGAAGAGAGAAGGGTAATTGCAATAACGGGTGTGAATAGTTTTCTCGGTGCCAATCTGTGTCAGAGGATTCAGATTGATTCAAGGTATAAGGTCATCGCCCTTGATATAAAAAAACCCCAGTTTCTTTTAAAAGAAACACTTTTCTACAAAATAGACCTAACAGAGCCAACAGTTGATTTAACACTGGCAGACATTTTCACTACTAACAATGTACATACAGTGGTGCACTGTGCCTTTTTAACAAATCCAACGAGGAAAAGTGCTTACGCTCATGAACTTGAAGTTATTGGCACAATGCACCTGCTTCATGCATGCGCAAAAGCAGGAATTAAAAAATTTGTTTTGAGAAGTTCTACTCTGGTATATGGAGCAAACCCGTTGAATCCGAACTTTATCACGGAAGATTATCCCCTTGCTGAAAATTCCAGTTACAGATACATAAGAGACAAGGTGGAAGTAGAGAAAATGGCCGAAAAATTTAAGAGAAAAAATCCAAATACTGTAGTTACAATTTTGAGGTTTGGAATTATTCTTGGACCAACGGTTAAAAACTTTTTCACAGAATACTTGAAAAGACCATTCGTTGTTACCCTTCTCGGATACGATCCGCTTTTTCAGTTTATCCATGAAGAAGATGCAATTGATGTTTTGAAACTTGCAGTTGAAAAGGATTGTGATGGCGTTTATAACATAGTGGGAGATGGGGTTTTACCCATAAGCACAGTAATAAAACTTGCCGGAAGATTTAACCTTCCAGTATTTCATCCGATTGCAATTCCTGTGGTTCAGTTTCTTTTTTCTACCGGACTCTCCTCAATAGGAGGAAAACATCTTGATTTTTTGAGATTTGTTTGCGTGGCAGACGGAAAAAGAGCAAAAAAAGAACTCGGCTTTGTGCCGAAGTATTCGGTGAAGGAATGCGTGGAAAGTTTTGCTGGAATGCAGAGATTAAGAGAATTACATCTTGTGGAATAAATTTGAAGGAGTAAGAGATGGCAAAAAAAATTGTTGATGGAAAGGTTTTGGACGGAGTCGGTGAAATAACTCTGGAAGACAGAATAGAACTTTTAGAAAAGAGATTGTTAGAAAGACTTGAGTTGCTTGAAGAAAGGGTGAAAGAGATTGAAAAAAGGAAGGAGGAGGAACTTTCTTTGCCTGAGTTTTTTTCCAGGTATCAGGAAAAATTTGATGAAGCTATATCAAAATTAGAAAGGATTAAAAAACCATCTGCTCTTCCTCGTCTTTTTGATTTCGGTAAGGCTATTGAGAATTTAAAAAAACCATTTAGAGCGGAAACATACAGAAAACTCTGGCGTTCAATTTCTATGTGGATAACATCCGATGTAGTGGATGAGTTCGGGTTAGACCCCGTTTTTGAAGAAGCAGTTTTTCCACTTTTTGATTTTCTTTATCATAAATGGTGGAGGGTAAATGTTATAGGTTTAAATAACCTTCCCAATACTGGAAGGCTCCTTCTTGTTGCAAATCATGCAGGTACCCTTCCTTTTGATGGTGCAATGATAAAGTATGCTGCTAAAATTGAACATCCTGCCCACAGAGAAATTCGTCCGCTTGTGGAAAATTTTGTTTATTATTTTCCATTTCTTGGGACATTTATGATGAGGATAGGTGGGGTGAGGGCTGATCAGGATAATGCGAGGAGGCTTCTTGAAAAAGACCAGGCGGTACTTGTCTTTCCCGAGGGTGTTAAAGGTGTAGGAAAACTTTACAAACAGAGATACAGACTTCAGAGATTTGGAAGAGGAGGGTTTATAAAACTTGCCTTGAGAACCCGCTCTCCCATTCTGCCTGTTGCAGTAGTCGGGTCAGAGGA
>JBBIVP010000173.1:0-4293 GCA_037439705.1 bacterium | reverse complement strand
CAATTTTGCTTGACTTTAGTTTTACTTCAATTTATTATTACCAATAAAGATTGGAAAAAATATGAAAATTCTAAAATTGATAGAAAGGAGAAACCGCCTGTGGACAACCTGCTTTCTGGTAGCATTTTTCCTTCTTTATCCCGCTGGAGGCTCTTCGTTTTATGATGAGGTTTTAATAAGGATTGAAAACCCAAAGAAGAGAAATCTTGAATTGAACGGAGTTGTTATAGCATATACAACAGGATATTCTCGCATTTCGTTTGATGATTTAAAGGAATTCATCAAAAAAAGGACAGGCTGGACCATTGAAGGAAAGGAATACGCCGGGTTTCTGGAATTCTTTTCCTGTGGCAATGCGGAGTGTCTTGAGGATTCTCCTGTTTTCTTTTACCTGTTCATGAAAGGTAAGAGGACAAGGGTTTTAAAACTTGAATTCAAATCAATAAATGAGATTTCAAAAATTGGAAGAATTGACGAAATAACGATGAAGTATGAAAATATGCTCGCTCATCTCGGCAATCTGAATTCAGAGGGCAGAGAATTTTCATTTTCTGTGGATGAAGAAGGATTTAAGGCTATAAGAAGGGACAGGGTGGACATAACTGAATTGAGTATTGTGTTTGAGGAGTGAAAGAGGGTCATCTTATGTTGAATTTCTCTTTATACTCTTTCTTGTTGTCATTCCTCTTTCTTATGCGGTTTTTGAACTTATTGATTCCCTAAAAGTGATGAGGACGCTCATAAGAGGGGTTCTTCTTTATCCATTTCCATGATACGGGAATTTGCAATTTTAACACTTCTCTATGCCTCCATTCTAAGTGATTTGAGGGATGGAGTTGTTCGTAACACGGTTACATTTCCATCAACTCTTATAGGACTTTCTTAATCACTTTTTGAGGATGGACTTAATGGTTTATGCTATTCATTTAAAGGAATTATTTGTTCTTTCATTATTTCTCTTATTCTTTTTCGATTTCACATCATAGGAGGTGGAGATGGAAAGCTTTTCATTGCAGGCTCTTCTATCTGCGGATTTCCAGAATGTTTAAAAATTTTTTTCCTTTCATTCATTGCTGGATTCTTCCATGTGTTTTTTGATGCCATCTTTGAAAGAAGGATAGGGAAGTTTTTTGTAAATTTCTTTAGGTTTTTAACGGGCAAAAAGAACAACGGAGAGCCTGTTTATTTTTCTCCATCAATTGGAATAGGAATTTTGTGTACATGGGGGATGAGATGAAGATGGATAAGAAAAAAATAGTGGGGCTTATTTCAGGGATTGTGGGAGCCATTTTTCTCTTCATTTACACCGAGCATATAAAGGAGGTTTCAGGAGTTTCGTCAGGATTCGTTGAGGTTCTCATTTCAAAAGATGAGATTGAAAGGGGAGAGAGATTGACTCTGAATCATGTGGAAATAAAAAAAATTCCAAAAAAGTACCTTTCCTCCTCAATGGTTCTGAAAAGGGATTTAGACGCGGTTCTGATGAGAAAGGTTGTATCTCCGGTTCCAAAGGGAGAATACATTCTCTGGCATATCCTTCAGGAGGATGCCTATGGAGGGTTTTCTGGAAAGATTCCTTCTGGAAAAAGGGCGGTTGCCTTTAGCATTGATGAGGTTTCATCGGTTGGATACTTAATAAAGACGGGCGATGTGGTTGATGTCATTGGAGTGTTTAGAAAGGATGGAGAGCTTTATTCGGGTTTTATCCTCCAGAATGTCTTGGTTCTCTCGGGAGCAGTGAGAGATTCCTCAACCATAGTTCTTGCACTTTCTCCTGAAGAAGTTTCTTCTCTTCTTCTCGCTTCATCTTCGGGAAACATATTTTTCGTTTTGAGAAATCCTGAAGATACAGGTTCTATTTCAACTCCTTTCATCAGTTATTCTAATTTTTTAAATTCCTCATTCAACAGAGAAAAAGAAGATGTGATTGTAATAAAGGGAAAATGAGTGCGGTTAAAGTCTTCATACTCCTTCTTATTTCCATCAAGGAAATCAACATGAAAATTGGAGAATCAAGGGTTCTTCAATTCATGGATGTGAAGAAGGTTATAATATCCGACCCGTCAGTTCTTGATATAAAGGTTATTTCGCAGGACGAAATAATGCTTAATGCCCTTTCGTCCGGAAGGACAAATGTTTCTGTTTCCCATAAAGAAGGAGTGGAAGAATTCATCGTTTATGTTTCATCTTCAGAACCAAAACTGAAGGTGATTCTTGAGAAGGCACTTTCAGAAATAGAAGGTGTTAAAGTAAGGGCTGTTGGAGACAGGGTGATTGTGGAAGGAGAAATACTAACCCAGAGCGATGCGGAGAAGTTTGACAGAATTATGAAGGGATTTCCAGATGTGCTCATTTCTGTAAAAAAGCCACAGATTTTTCTCAAAAAAATGGTTGAACTGGATGTTAAACTTGTTGAGCTTACTGAAGGAAACAAAGGAGAACTTGGATTTGACTGGCCAGGAGCCATTCCCCTTGACATAAAAGGAATTTTCACAATGAGCGATTCGGAGAAAAGTTTTTCACTGAGCGTGGTATCAGGACTTTCTTTCATAATTAACATAATGGCTATGAAGGGATTGGTAAGAATTCTTTCAAATCCGGTTCTAACATGCGTGAGCGGAGAGAAGGCTCGTTTTACAGCGGGAGGTGAAATTCCTGTTCCAAAAGCTGGAAGCTATGGAACGGTGGATGTTACATGGAAGGAGTTCGGCATAATACTTGAATTCTCTCCTGTGGTGGAAAAGGGAGATGCCATAAATCTAAACATAAAGGCTGAAACGAGCGACCTGGACCCGGCAAATTCGGTGAAAATAACTGGATTTGTCATGCCAGCATTCATAACAAGAAAGTCTGAAACCACGGTAAACCTTCAGGAAGGAGAAACACTTGTGATTGCAGAATTGATGAACATAAAGGAAAGAAAAATTACAGCAAAACTTCCTGGGCTCGGACACATTCCAATTGTTGGTGAGTTCTTCAAATCAAGGAATATGGAAACTGAAAAGAGCAGGTTTTACATCCTTGTTACTCCCAGGGTTATTGTGCCAGGCTCAATTGATAAAGAAAAACCGCAAAATCTAATTGATGAATACAAAAAGATGAAGAAGAAACTTGGAATAAGTCTTTTTGATTGAGATGTATGAAGTGATTGTAAAAGGACCGGATTTTGAGGAAAGGAAAAAGTTTGAAGGAAAAATTGTGATAGGAAGGGGTGATGGATGCGATATGAAAATTCCATCTTCCTCCATATCTTCAAAGCATCTTTCGGTTGAAGAACTTAAAGAGGGATGGATGGTTACAGACCTCAAAAGCACAAACGGAACATACATTCATGGAAAGAGAATAAACGAAATAATAGTGGATGAAAAGGACGAGATAAGAATTGGAGATTTTACAATTTATTTGAGAAGGAAGAAAGAAAAAACAGATGAGGATATTTTGAAAGAAAATCTGATTAAAAGGCTCAGCAAAGATTTTTCGGGAAGTTTAACCGAGGTCATTGAAATAGCTGTAAAGATATCAGGGGAGATGGGACTGAATCTTCCTGAAAGAAGAATAGAAGAGATAGCAAGGGAGGTAGGAGGATATGGAATAATAACAGATTTTCTTAATTCCCCGGAAATCACCGAGATTATGGTTAATGGAACAAATAGCATTTATATTGAAAAAAGTGGGAAGCTAATAAAATCAGATAAAAAATTTGCCTCCGAAAATGCTCTATGGAGGCTGATTGATAGGATTCTTTTACCCATTGGAAAAAGGGTTGATGAATCATCACCCTATGTTGATGCAAGACTTCCAGATGGTTCAAGGGTTCATGTGATAATTTCACCCGTTTCAGTCCTTGGACCGGTAATAACGATAAGAAAATTTTCCTCTGCTCCGCTTGGTGCAGATGGCCTCATATCAAGGGGAGCTATATCCAGATCAGCTCTGAATTTTCTAAAAGCCTGTGTAAAAGGAAGGTTGAACACAGTAGTTTGTGGGGGTACATCTTCTGGAAAAACCACCCTTTTGAACCTCCTCGCCTCTTTTATTCCAGAAGATGAAAGAATCATAACAGTTGAGGATGTAGCAGAACTCAAACTCAATCAACCGCATGTCATTCCTCTTGAAGCAAGACCGCCAAATGTAGAAGGAAAGGGTGAGGTTACAATAAGGGACCTGGTCAGGAATTCTTTAAGAATGAGACCGGACAGGATAATAGTTGGTGAGTGCAGGGGAGCAGAGGCTCTTGACATGCTTCAGGCAATGAATACAGGTCACGATTTTTCAATGACAACCCTCCATGCA
>JBBIVP010000172.1:2826-4301 GCA_037439705.1 bacterium | reverse complement strand
GGCTTTGTCCTAAATTATGTCAATCTGAAAATACTACCCGATATGTGAAACTTACCAAAAAGGGGCCTGCGTATGTAAGAAGAGTTTTGGTTAATGCAGAATGGGTTTCTATTAGACAAGAGGGAAAACCAAGAAGAATATTTAACCGTGTAGCCAAAAGGGCTGGAAGAAAAAAACCAATTGTGGCAGAGGCAAGAAAACTTTTGATCTCGTCCTGGTATATGGTGGTTGAAAAAGAAAAATGGGGAAGTATAGCCACCTAACCCCTGACAGAAAACAAGTCCGGGATGACCTTGATGTGGCTTTTGAAGAAAGCCGAAAATAGGGATAAATCCCTTAATACTACTTCGGTAGCGTGAATAAGGCTCCAGGACTTGCGTATTCGGGCTATTGCAAATATTAGTGCGAATAGTTGATTGCTGATGTCGGGTTAAAAAAGAAAAGAAAGAAATTAAAAAATTTGACAAGGAGGTGGAAGGGATATTATAATCTCTCAAAACTACATAGTTAAACCCCTTTTTCACCACTTTTTCTTTCCTTTCCATTTTTTCTTTAACCTCCTTTTTGGTTTTTTATTCCACTTTTTTATCAGAGATATATTCAATATCCGTTATAAGATGGTTGTTTTCGTCTGCGATAATCCATCCAAATTCTAATTTTTTATTACACCTTATTATTTCCAGAAGGAGAGAGTGTTTTCCCTTTTTAAGTTCTATTTCTGCCAGAGGACTGCCAGGTCTGTGAGGAGCAGGCAGAAAATTGTTATGCTGGTGGTGGGAAAGAACAGGTTTCCCATCCACCCACATCTTTATTCCATCAGTGGAAGCAGGGAACAATTTTATTTTTCTATTTTCTGGCATATTTATAACTGTTTTGAGAAATAAGGATGAGGGTGTTTTTTTAAAATAAGAATTCAGGTCAAAGAAGAAACTATTAAATATAACCTTTTTAAATCCATTGCAGGTACCATCTAACATACTCTTTTCCATTCTTGCAGATTCATCTATGCTAAACAATTCTGAAACCAAAAAAGAGAATTTAAATGGTTGATGGAAATCAGGGATTTTCGGAAGTGTAAAAGGAAGGGAGATTTTAAAAAGTTCATTTTCATTTTTTATTACTTCATATCCTGTTTTTATCACTTCTTCTGTAAGTTCTTTCAGTGTTTCAGGTACATATATGTTTTTTATTCCCCATCCTGCTACAATTTTGTCGTTATCCATATTTCCTTTTTTTAGTATCTTTTCCCTTCCGAGTATTATCCCTATAATTGCTCCAGCTGTTGCACCTGTACAGTCAGTATCATAACCACACATAACTGCAGAAATTATTGTTTTAAGAAAATCTCCTTCTCCATAGAGAAGTCCTGCTATGATAAATCCTATATTCTGGACACAATCCGTAAAATTGTAATGCCCGAACTGTTGCAGTATTGTTTCTCTTGTTTCGTTTAGTGCCTTCCCCTTTTTATAAAT
>JBBIVP010000172.1:0-2814 GCA_037439705.1 bacterium | reverse complement strand
GGTAGACCATAGAATTTTGGGGGATAAATGAAAGCGCCTTTTTAATAATTGATAAAGGAGAACTCTCAAAAAAGGCAATACTTTCCAGCGTCGCAAGAAAAATCTCACCATAGACACCCTCATTCCAGTGGTCAATAGAAGCATCCTGATAGGCATAATATCCAGCAATTTCGGGCTTCCCTGGAGCGATACATGCCCATATTTCACTCCTGATAGGAGCACCCATACAATTTTGGAACCAGTTGTTATAATATCCTGAAACAGGAGGTTTCAACCCTGCTTTAAGATTGGCTATCGCTACTCCATACTCATCAAATGGATATGTGATATTATTTAACCATCCATCAGCAAGGTCGTAACCGGTAATTTTTATGCCTTTCTTTTTTAAAATATCAAGCCAGACAAGTTGTAAGTCCAGGTCATCATTGGCAAGAATTTCTGATGGTTCATTTAAGGTATCTGTCAAAAATTCTTTATTCCCTTCAAATGGAACACCAATTGTTCCACCTATGTTTTTCCCCAGATAGCATCCATAGACCCTGTCAAAATATTCTTCTTTTTCCATAGTTTCTAAGCACTTTCCCTTATTATAATCTCCGGTTCAAATAAAATTTCTTCAGGGGCACCCTGTCTTTTGCCTTCAATACGCTCTATTAAAATCTCACATCCTTTTTCCGCTATCTCTCTTGGCTGTCTTACTGTGGTAAGAGAAGGTTTTATGAGAGATGCCAGAGGAATATCATCAAAACCGGTAATGGCTACATCCTTTGGAATTTTTATATTCAGTTTCTCCGCTGCTTTGATTACTCCTATAGCAATGAGGTCATTTCCACATACGATAGCATCCACTCCCTTACTTAGAATAGATTCTCCCCATCTTTCTCCGTTTTCTATAGTATATGTTCCTTCGCATATTACATTGTCTATATGAAAAGAAATGCGTTTCTCTATAATCGCTTTCCTGTACCCTGCCAGACGCTCTTCAGTTGCTCTCAAATTTTTACTACCTGTAATAAAACCTATCTTTTTCCTTCCTGTTTTGAGTAGATAATTGGTTATTCTGTATGTGCCTTTTGTATTATCCACTGTAAGGATATCCACAGGTAAACCATCTCTCTTCTTTCCCATGAAAATAATCTTTATGCCATTGTTTATAATATTTCTGAATAGAGGATAAAGAGCAGTATCATCTTCTCCTTCACAGGTTCCTACAATTATGCCCGCAACTCTTTCCCTTAACATCATCTCCAGAATGTCCTTCTCCTCTGATATCTCACCGTATGTATTCCCAAGGATTAAATGGTAGCCCTTTTCTTTCAAAAAATCGTGGACAATTTTTACTGTAAGAGGGTAGCCAGGATTTGTAATGTCAGGGACAATCAAACCTATTCTTTTTGTCTGCAACTTCTTAAGGTATATTCCTCTGCTGTCAGGAATATAATTTTCCTTTTTTATTACCCTCATTACAAGTTCTTTTGTTGAGGGTTTTACCGGTCCATTATTTAAAACCCTTGAAACTGTTGCAGAGGAAACCCCTGCCCTTTTTGCTATGTCATATATAGTCATTTTGTATTCGTTTTCAAATTTTCTTTCTTTGTATTATAACACTATATTAAATTTTTGTCAAGTATTTTGTAATCGGTTTCAAAAATCAGAAATACTGAACATTATTCAGAAGTCAGGAAGAATTTCCCGCCCCAGCAGTGGAATTCATTACAGATTGTTCTGTTTGTAGCACTCTTCAATTACTGCTATCTGTTGACGGACCTGCTGTGGGGTTATTTCCAGAGGTTTTCCGTAAACAAGTGTCTTATAAAGCATATTATAAAATGACCCACTCATCACCATAAACATATTTTTCTGTTCCTCAGGCACATCCCAGTGTTCCTCGTAAAATTTAAGGTTATCAATACAGTAAGCAGGTGTCCCATCAGGATTTGAAATAGGTGTTTCCTGTAGTTTTACTTCTGGTGTTTCTGATTCCTTGTAGTACTTCCAGTCAATATGTGTCGCAGTTCCTTTTAATCCACCATGATATGTAAAGAGTGAATAAGCACAGCAGGAAGATATTTCAACTTCTATCAGGGGTTTACCAGGAACCCGAAGAAGTATATTCACATAGTCCTCAGCATCTCCATATGTAAGAACCCTATCCATTACACAGGTCACCTCCGGCATCCTATCTGTATCAAGGAGGTTAAGTGCCTGGTCAAGAGGATGGGGTCCTGTATTAAGTAAACTCCCACCGTAATATTTCTGAAGTGTCTGCCAGTCCCATCTTCTTGAAAATCCATTGAAGGCAATATTTATCTTAACAATCCTTCCCAAAACCCCTGAATTTATAACCTTTTTAATCTGCTGAAAATATGGTGCATCCTTGATTGCTGGAATATAGCCAGAACTTTACCACTCTTTTCTGCTGTTTCTATCAGCATATCCACCTCTTTCACCTTTCTTGCCAGCGGCTTCTCACACAGAACATTAAACCCTGCCTTCAATATTTCCTTTGTCACAGGAACATGCAGATGACTGGGAAGCGCATTGATAAACAGGTCTATGTCTTTTCTCTTAAGCATTTCCTTGTAGTTATCATAGACATCACAGTTATACTCCTTGGATGCTTTTTCTCTTCTTTCCTGTAAGGCATCACATACAGCAACAATTTTATATTTGTCCTTTGCGGTAATTAAATATCTTCCATGTATGTCTCTTCCACTTCTTACCTGTCCTAAAATTGCCACATTTACTACTTTCATCTCCCTCCTCGTATATTATGTTTTTAAGTAGTTAAGTAGTTTTTATTAATTATTTATA
>JBBIVP010000171.1:0-4313 GCA_037439705.1 bacterium | reverse complement strand
ACCCAACAACAGGAGCATTTTTTGGGGTTCTCCCTGAGGGTTCGCAGGTTTTGACTGTAAGAAGCAAGGGATATGTGGGAAAAAAGATAAAAATTCCTGTTAAGAAGGGAAAAATTATAAAATTTTCTATGAAACTCAGACCAGCGAAGAAGAAGGGATATCTTGGAGCGATAGAAGGGATTGTTCTTGACGAAAAGGGAAATTCTCTCCTCGCTGACATATCTTTTTATAAAGAGCTTCATCCACCTCTTAAAACAGACCCCAACACAGGGAAATTTTTGGTAAAATTGCCACCAGGCTACTATAGAATAAAAGTCTCTGCTCCTGAAAAGACAACAAAAATTTTAAAGATAGAGGTGAAGGAAAGGGTTAAGAAAAAGGTAAAAATTACCCTTACTCCAAGGGTTCCACAGGGATTATTAACAGGGAAAGTCCTTGACGAAAATGGTAATCCTGTAGTTGCCTCTATTTCCTTTGATGATGTGAGAGTTCCTGTGGTCAGTTCGGACCCACAAACTGGAGAATTCAAGGTAAAGGCTCCTGTTGGAGAATACAGGGTTTCTGTTAGTGCACCAGATTACGAAAAGAAATCCTTTAAGGTAACAATAAAGGATAAGACGAAAATAAAGACCCTTTTAATCCTTAAAAAACCAGAAAAAGAAAAGGTTGTCAAGAAACCTAACATCATACTATATGCTGCCTGCGATAACATGGATGTGGTGAACAGAAAGGCTGAATTGCTTAAAAATGAAAACTACAATGTTATTTTCACAGGCTCTTCACCTCTTGGCAAGATGGACATATCCCAGGTAAGGTATTTTCCCGCATTTGAGGACGAAGCAATGAAAATTGGAGACCTTCTTACAACCCAGTTTATTCCTATTGAAGATGCCCTTATAAATGGAATAAATGTCTATTTGGGTTGTGGATATATAAAATAACTTTTCAGCCATCTATATCCTGTAATGATACCGCAAAGAAAAGAAGTTATAAAAATAAGCGATGTTATGAGAAGTCCCATCATAAGGAGCTTCTGTGGCGAATGAGAGGTAATTTTTGAAAAATAAACGAGAACCATTTCCCTTAATCCAGTTCCCTGAAATGTAAACGGAATAAAAGAGACTGGCTGAAGAATGGAATAATAGGTTATCAGAATGGAGAGGGGAATTTTCAAATCTACAGAGCGTCCTATAAGCAACCATATCATAAGTCCCAGGAAATGGAATAAAATGGAATAAAAGAATATAAGAGAAAATTCTTTCATCCCAATTTTTATTGTTGGAAATAGGCGAACTTTCAATTTTTCAATTGAATGAAAATTAAGGAGAGGTATTAAAAATACAGAAAAAAATATGGTTAAAAGGAGAAGAATAACTTTCAAATAAATTGGAAGTTGAGTTGTTGAGATTGAAAGAATAAGACCTATAAAAGAAATAAAAAAGAATGAGATTCCTCTATCAAGAAGAACAGAATCAAAGAAAAGCCTCGTGTTCTCACCAGCAAAGATTCTGTATACATCGCCGAAAACAAATCCAGGAAGAACTGTTCCAAAGAAAAAAGAGCCAATGTTGAGGAAAAACAGGTTTTTGAACGAAAAACCATTACCAAGAATTACCTGCCATCTCATTGTTGCAGGGATGAAACCGAGAAACATGAGTATTAATGAAGGAAAGAGAACGGAAGGCTTTATAGATTGAAGGATTAAAAAAAGCTCTTCTTTCTCAAAATTTTTGAAAAGGAGGTAAAATAGAAGAGAACTAACCAAAATTTTAATGACGAAACTCGCAAAATTCTTTATAAGAGGCTTCATCCTTTTAATTTTATAAAAATAATTCCATTCTTCCATTTTTTAATCATTCTGATAAAATCACAGAAAAGGAGAGAGAATATGAGATGGAGTGAGTTTTTTATAAGGACGAAAAGGGAAGAACCTGCTGAGGCAGAAGTAATAAGCCACAAGCTTATGCTGAAAGCAGGAATGGTTTTGAAAGTTTCGTCGGGCATTTACACCTATTCTCCGCTCGGACTCAGGGTAATAAGAAAGGTGGAGAGGATAGTTCGTGAGGAGATGAACAGGGCGGGTGCCATAGAGGTTCTCATGCCGGTTGTGATTCCGAAAGAGCTATGGGAAGAAAGCGGACGCTGGAATCTTTATGGAAAGGAACTTCTGAGATTCAAGGACAGGGGTGAGAAGTGGTTATGTCTTGGTCCAACCCATGAAGAGGTAATAACGGATTTTGCGCGCAGGGAAATAAGGTCTTACAGGGACCTCCCAAAGAATTTTTACCAGATTCATACAAAATTTAGGGATGAAATAAGACCCAGGTTCGGGCTTATGAGAGCAAGGGAATTCATAATGAAAGATGCGTATTCCTTTGATGCGGATGAAAAGGGCGCAGAAAGAAGTTACGAAATTATGTATGAAACTTATACAAGAATTTTTGAAAGGTGTGGATTAAAAATGAGGGCGGTGGAGGCGGAAACAGGGACCATCGGAGGAAAGTTTTCTCATGAGTTTATGGTTCTTGCGGATACAGGTGAGGAGGTAATCCTTTTTTGTGAGAAATGTTCATATTCTGCAAACAGGGAAAGGGCTGAAACCGTGGAGGGTGGATTGCCTCCGGTCCGTGAAGAAACATCCAGGAGTCCCGAGATGGTTCCTACCCCTGACACGAAAACAGTGGAAGAGGTTTCAAGGTTTCTGAACATTCCGAAGGAAAGGATAATAAAGAGTCTCGTTTATTATCTGGACGGAAAACCTGCTCTCGTGTTAGTGAGGGGAGATATGGAGGCAAATGAGGCAAAGATAAAGAGGTGGGTAAATGTAAATGATGTAAGGCTTGCGGATGAGAAGGAGATTGTGGAACTTACAGGAGCAGAAAAAGGGTTCATAGGTCCTGTTGGTTCCAGTTTGAGAATTCTTGTTGACTGGTCTGTTCTTTCTGTGAAAGATGGGGCGTGTGGGGCAAATAAAAATGACTACCACTTCGTCCATGTCCTCCCGGGCAGAGATTTTCCTTTAAAATTGGTGGGAGATTTTAGATTTGCTGTGGAAGGGGATATATGCCCAAAATGTAAAAAGGGTAAACTTAGGGGAACAAGGGGAATAGAAGTGGGACACACATTTAAACTTGGGACAAAATACAGTGAACCGATGAATGCAAAATTTCTTGATAGAGATGGTGTTGAGAAATTCATGGTGATGGGTTGCTATGGAATTGGAATAGGAAGAACTGCGTGTGCAGCGATTGAACAGGGGCACGATGAGAAAGGCATTATATTTCCTGTATCCCTTGCTCCATTTGAGACAGTGGTTCTTCCTGTAAACGCAGGAGAAAGTGAACAGGTTTCAACCGCAGAGAGAATCTACAGGGAACTTCTGGATTTCAGGGTTGATGCCATCATAGATGACAGGGATGAGAGAATAGGTGTAAAACTCAATGATGCAGATCTCATAGGAATTGCCATGAAGGTGATTGTTGGAAAGAAAGTTAAGGAAGGGAAGGTAGAGATAAAAACAAGGGATGGAAGGATTAATGCTGAAGTAAATATAGGGGAATGTGCTGAAAAAGTTAGCGAAATAAAAAAAGAAATGGAAAAATGAATGGGTTAAAGAACGATAAATGGATAAAAGAAATGGTTAAGACTTTCTCAATGATTGAACCGTTTTCAGAAGAAATGGTGTCAGAGGGGGTGATTTCTTACGGACTTTCTTCATTCGGCTATGATTTCAGATTGTCCGACGAATTTCTTGTTCCTACGAAAGGGAAAACTTTTGACCCAAAATCAGGCATTCAGGGTTTCAGAAAGAAAAAAGCAGAAAAACTTGTTCTTTCATCATGTTCCTATGTGCTCGGGAGAAGTGTTGAATATTTCAGAATCCCAAGAAATGTTCTCGGTATATGTGTGGGGAAGTCCACTTATGCAAGAAGCGGAATAATTATCAATATAACTCCATTGGAACCTGGCTGGGAAGGATATATTACGATTGCCATTTCAAATATCTCACAGAGAAAAGTAGTTCTTTACGCAGGTGAGGGGATAGGACAGGTTTTATTTTTTGAGAGCGAAGAACCCCTTATTTCCTATGCGGATAGAAAGGGAAAATATCAGGGAGCGACCGCAGTTCAACCTCCGGTCATAAGGAAATGAGCCTTTTCAATGACATTCTTACAAAGAAGGCAATAGTGATTGTAGGAAGTGGAGGGGTTGGAAAAACGACCATATCTTCAGCAATAGCCATAAAATCTGCCGAGGAAGGGCGAAAAACTCTTGTCATGACAGTTGATCCTGCAAAGAGGCTTGCGGATTCG
>JBBIVP010000170.1:0-4335 GCA_037439705.1 bacterium | reverse complement strand
AGGGAGACATTATTGGAAAAACTGGGATAGAAGCTGTAGCAGAAAGTTTTCTCAAGGGTGAAAAAGGATGGGAACAAATAGAAGTTGATGCTCTTGGTAGAAAAGTTGATGTCCTCAACATAAAAAAGCCTTTAAGAGGAAAGTCAGTTTATCTCACCATTGATGCGAGGCTTCAGGAATTTTCTTACTCCCTTCTTGAAGGAAAGAATGGCACAATTATAGCGATGAATCCAAAAAATGGAGAAGTGATTGTTTATGCTGTGAATTCTTCATTCAGGGTTTCGAATTTTGCCAGAGGAATTGAACCTGCAAAATGGCAGGAATACATAACCGATGATAGAGCACCACTTTTCAACAGGGGAACTTTTGCCCTTTACCCCCCTGGTTCCACAATAAAGCCATTTATTGCAATTGCTGGGCTGGAAGAGGGATTGATAACTCCAAATTCAAAGGTGAACTGCCCAGGATTTATCTGGATTGGTAACAGAAAATTCAGATGCTGGAAAAAAGAAGGGCATGGAACTCTTTCATTGATTGATGCTATAGCCGGTTCATGCGATGTATATTTTTACAAACTTGCACTCCTCCTCGGAAAAGAAATAATAGCCAAATATCTTTCGCTCTTCGGATTTGGAAAGGAAACAGGAATAATAATAAAAGACAAAAAGGGCTTAATTCCTGTATCAGAAAAAGACTTCACTCCGGGAGAGATAGCGAATGCTGGAATAGGACAGGGGTTAATTCTTGTTACACCCATTCAGCTTTTAAGAGCCTATGCTGCAATAGTAAATGGAGGTTATCTCGTGAAACCAAAGTTTATAATGAAAATTTCCGATATGGATGGAACAGAAATAGACGCTCCTTTAATGGAAAAACTTCCTGTAAAAGAAGGAACTCTTAAAACAATAAAAAAAGCGCTTTTTGAAGTTGTAAATGGAAAAATTGGCACAGCAAGATGGCTAAAGAGTCCAAACCTGGAAATTGGAGGAAAAACCGGAACCGCACAGGTTGTAAAGCTGGAAAAGTATAAATTATACAGGGAGGAAGAATTGCCTGAGAAGTACAGGGACCATGCGCTTTTTGTAGGATTCTCGCCTTACGCAGATCCCGAGATAATTGTTCTGGCAATAATTGAACATGGAGGACACGGCTCCACAGGAGCTGCCCCTCTTGTGAAAAAGGTGATTGAAAAGTATTATGAACTGAAAAAATGAAAAAAAATTTTTACATAGTTCTTTCTATCACTATTATTATTTCTCTCTTAGGAATAGCGAATATACATAGCATCACCTCTTCTTATTCCTCTTACTGGCTCAGGCAGACGATATGGCTTTTGATATCTATTATAGGAGCGTTTATTTTTTTCCATTTAGATTATTTAAGGCTTTACAGGATGAGATGGATTCTTTATCTTTTTACTCTTTGCCTCCTCCTTATGGTGGATGTAATTGGGATTGAAGGGGGTGGAGCGAAAAGATGGCTGAAACTCGGAATCTGGAGCTTTCAGCCTTCAGAATTGGTAAAACTTTCTGTTATAATAATCCTCTCCGCTTTCATAGATGAAAACTGGAAGCCCGAAGGATGGAGCACAAAATACCTCATAAAACCTTTTATTCTCATTTTCATCCCAGCAGGGTTAATTGTCATGCAACCCGACATGGGAACAGCCGGGGTATTGCTAATTTTAGGATTTTTGCTCCTGTTAATTTCTGGAATGAGGTGGAAGACCTTTTTATATATTTCTTTATTTTTTATTATAAGCCTACCTGTCCTCTGGAAATTCATGCATGACTACCAGAGGGCAAGAGTTATAGCCTTTTTAAACCCGTACTCTGACCCTCTTGGAAAAGGATATCATATTCTCCAGTCAATCATTGCAATAGGTTCAGGAGGACTGATTGGAAAGGGATTTGGTGGAGGAACGCAATCTGCCCTGAAATTTCTCCCATCGCGCCATACAGATTTTGCCTTTTCTGTTTGGTGTGAGGAACATGGATTAATAGGGGCTGTGTTTTTGCTTGCCCTGTATATATTTCTTATATTTATGCTATTAAGAATAGCATTTTATCCTAAAAGAAGGTTTGGCTCTTTTCTGGTGCTTGGAATCGTTCTTATGTTAATTGTTGAGATAACTATAAATATATTCATGGTTTCAGGAATGTTTCCAGTGGTAGGCGTGCCATTGCCATTTTTTAGTTATGGTGGTTCTTCCCTTCTTGTTTCTTTCATAGGCGTCGGGATGGCATGCAGTGTTATATGGGACAGAATAACCGAAAGGTTTGTTCAGTAAACCCGCTTTTCAAAAGGAATAGATTCAAAATCAAAGGATTTAATTTTTTCTATTTTATAATATCTCAAAATTCCATTGACAAACTGGAATTTTCTTCTTTCGTCTCCTTTAAGGAGCAAAATTGATGTAGGTGGCAGTTTCCTTTTCACAATTTCAAAAACCACATCTTTTGCTGAAATATACCTGTTATGAGAAAATTCTATAAAAATAGCGTTTTTTCCCTCAAATCTGCCGTAGAAAATGTTCCTCTTTTCGCTCAACGGGATCCAATCGCCCTTATATGTATGGGGAAAATTAAAAACAACTGGAATTAGAATAAAAGAAAGTGCACAGGATAAATATCTCAAAAGCTTCCCACCAATCAGATGAATTATAATAAAGCCTGCGTAATAAATGCATGTATAATATCCTGGAAGCGAAGGGACAAAAAGTAAAGAGGGTCCTTTTTCTAACAGAAATTCAATCACATAAAAAGAAATTCTTACAAGAAAACCTGGAATTGCAAAAAAGGTGTGGGAAATTTCTGGAAATATAAGGGAAAAAATAGCCATCAGAAAACTCACCGGCAGAACGAGAAAGGAATAAAATGGAACAAAAAATGGATTTGAGAAAAAACTCATTATTGATAAATACCCGAAGGCATTCACCATGGGCGGGAAGGTTCCAAAAATACAGAAAAGTGTTACAAAAAACAGGTCAATTACATACTGGACGAACTTCTTAAAAAACGAATTTTCTTCATTTCTTATTCTCAACGGATTTTCAAGATAAATGGCAATAAAAAAAACAGCACAAAAGGAAAGTTGAAAGGATATATCAAATGTTAGCTCCGGCTTAATGGCAAGCATCATAAATCCTGCAAGGGAAATAATGTTTATAAAGCTGTACTTTTCCATGTTTATGTAAGAAATAAAGAACAAAATCGTCATTGTAAACGCCCTCGTGGCAGATGGAGAACCTCCTGTAATTCCCCAGTATAAAAGCATCACAGGAAATGTAAAAATTGAAGGAATTGTCCATGGATTCATCCTTTTTGTGATACTTGTAAATAAAAAGTAAATACGGGAAATGATAAAGAAAGAAAAAATGGTGATGGCTCCAAAGTGAAGTCCTGACACTGCAAGAAGGTGTGAAATTCCAAGATAGGAGAAAGCATTTCTTATATTATGAGGAATTCCTTTTTTATCCCCTGTAAGAATTCCAGCTATAATTCCTCCTTCTGCTGTATCAGGAATTAACTTCAGAAGTTTTTTCCTTATATGCTCTGTAAAACCCGTTCCCTCAATTACCGCAGGAACGAGTTCTATTTTTTTTGAACATTTTTTCCTGAAGCCTTTAAGAAACAATAGCCTCTCAAAGGATTTCTGCAAGTTCAATTCATGAGCCTCACATTTCAGGAGGACATATTCGTATAAATCCGGGTCAATAGTTTCATCTCTGAATATAAGTTTCTCCTCTTTAACTCCGAAATATCCTTCAGCAACGGGAATCAGTCTTCCTCTAAATACACCCCCTACCCTATCAGGATTTTCACTATTTAAGAAGGAGTAAAAGTTTAAAAATTGAAGGAAAAACACAAGGATAGAAGCAATGAGAACTGCCAGGTTTTTTCTGAGGACAAAAAATAGAAGAAAAATCAGAAATGTCTGTGAAATTAGGGTGAAATAATTTAACTTTACTCCGTTCAGTATAAAAAATATCTCCGCGGTTATGAAGACACTCAAACAAGAAGAGAGAAAAAGATAAAAGGCAGGCGCTCTTTCAGGGGTTGAACGCATAAAGAAACTTTACTAAATTTTAACGATAAATCAACATATATTTAAAAATTTTACATAAAAAAATCGTTTACTCTATAGCCTCTGAAAAAATTGTTATGAGGTCCTTCACAGGAGGTCCATTCTTTGATTTTGAAGCCTCTCTCAAATTTTGCTCACAAAATGGACAGGCTGTAAGAAGCCACTCTGCCCCATAATATTCTGCCTCCCTTATCCTTTCAAGTGCAGTGTTAAAGGCGAGTTCGAGATTTCCGCTTCTTACCCCACCAC
>JBBIVP010000169.1:0-4349 GCA_037439705.1 bacterium | reverse complement strand
TTATCCTCTCAGGAATAAAACCTGCACCAGCCGGGGTTCCAGAAATAGAGGTGGAGTTTGAGGTTGATCACAGCGGGGTTGTAAATGTTTCTGCTAAGGATGTTCTGACAGGGGTTTCCCATTCAATAAGTGTTAATCAGCATATAACCCTTGATGAGAAAAGAAGAAAATTTGCTGAGGAAGAGGTAAAGGAGTTTGAGGTTTCTTTAAAGGAAAGATGGTAACAGAAAGGATAAAAACCTTGCTTAAGGAAGGTCTTGATTTATACGGATATGGAAAGGTAAAAGAAGCTGTTGAAAGGTGGAAGGAGGTTCTTGAATTGGATCCTGGAAATCTGGTTGCTATGGACTATCTCCATTCAGCAGGAGTTGATGTAGATAAACTTTTTGAGAAGGAAGAAAAGAAGGATGAAATTATTGAGGATTTATTAAAAAGTAGAAGTGTGATGGAAGCATACGAAAGGCTTATAAGAGAAGAAAAGGATTCTCTTTATAAAATATGTCTGTTTGAACTCCTTCGTTATCATCTTAACAATACCTTCAGGGAGAAATACCTGAGAGGCAGAGTTATTCCTCAAAGACTTTTAACAGAAAGAGAACTCCTCAAAAAGGCGCTAACCCCAAAAGATGCCTTCATAGCGTCTCAGATTGATGGAAAACTTACAGTGGAAGACCTCCTTGACATTGTAGATATGAACGAATTTGAATTGTGTATGAGCCTTTCAAGGCTTGAAAAAGAAGGAATAATAAAGGTATGATGGAAAAAGAAAAAACACTTCTCCATTACCTCCCATTTGCAATTCTGGTTCTAAACGAAGAGAATGAAACAGTTTACATAAATCCGAAGGCTGAAGAAATTTTCAACAGAGGGTTTGTACCCGGTGAGAAAATTTCAATAAAAGAAATTTTATCCGATGAAAATCTGAAAACTTTTTCCTTTGTTGCTGGAAGGGTAAGGGAAACGCTGAAACCAGCTTCATTCGTAGTTCAGGAGAATGAGAGATTTCTTGAGTTTTTTCTTTCTCCAATTAAAAAAGAAGAGGATGTGATAGGTCTTATTATTACAGTCCTTGACATTACAGAGGAAATGAAATCCACCTTTACAAAATTGTCATTTATAAAAGATTTGCTCAACGAGGCGGAATTGACCATTGAGAATTTAAAAACCTCCCCTGACAATAAAACCATTCTTCCAGGACTACTTGAAAAGCTGGAGAATAATTTCTTGGGGCTTAAGAGGGAAATCTCTTCCCTTTTTTCAAAAAAGGGAAAAATTGACCTTAAATATCTTATTAAACTCATAATTGATAAAATTAAAGAGGAGTTCTTAAAAAGAGCAGTGAATATAACTTACCGCTCAACCCCCTCTTCTGTTGGTGTGCTTTTGGATAGGGAGGAATTTGAAAAATTTCTTATCTTTTTGCTCAATGAAATGGCAAAAATGGGAAGAGATATATGGGTCAGTGTGGATGAAGGCAGAATTGATGACAGAGAATATGGAATATGCCTTTTGACATTTTCAGGAAAGATGGAGAAAGGAACAATTAAACCACTTGAGGATTATTTGAAGGAAGAGGATGGAATTCTTGAGGTGGTTTCTATGGATGGAATAGGAACTACAGTAGGGATTGCCTTTCCGACTGTAAGTTAGGATGGGAGCAATTTTAATGCACATAAATGTTCATTTTTACCCTGTGATTGTCTTTCCATTTTATTTTCTCCCTGGTAATGTCCATGTCCGTTATACATTAAAAAACTTGCAAGTTTGTAAAAAATGTTGTATAAATAAAAAAATTTTGATAAGAGGAAAACATGGCTGAGACGATGTTTGTAATGTATGAAGCTGAATTCAAGCAGATAAATGAGATAATCCAGAAACTTAACAGGGAAGCCAATTCAAAATTTGTTTTTCTTGTTGATAAGAACGGTCAGCTTATATCAAGTGCAGGAGATACTCAACATATTGATACCACTTCTCTTGCTTCCCTCACAGCAGGTAACATAGCAGCTACAGGAGGACTTGCAAAAATCCTCGGAGAGAAAGAGTTTTCGGTACTCTTTCATGAAGGAGAGCGGGATAACATCCACATATCCCTTATAGGAGACAGGATTATCCTTGTGGTTGTTTTTGACAACAGGTCATCCCTCGGTCTTGTTCGTCTTCGTGTCAAAAAGGCTACCGATGAACTTCTTGCCATCTTTAACAGGCTTTTCCAGAAGGTGGAAAAGGAATCCCCTGCAGAGTCACCATTTGCTGAAATTACTGATGAAGATATTGATAGTCTGTTCAGTGAATAAAAAATGTCATTTATAAATTATTCAACAAAAGAGATAAACTGCAAAATAGTTTATTATGGACCTGGATTGTGCGGAAAGACTACAAATCTTCAGTACATTTACAACAAAACCGCTCCCGAAGCAAAGGGTAAAATGATTTCTCTCGCTACGGAGACGGAAAGGACACTCTTTTTTGACTTCCTCCCGCTTTCTCTCGGAGATGTAAGGGGATTTAAAATAAGATTTCATCTGTACACTGTTCCAGGACAGGTTTTTTATAATGCTTCAAGGAAACTTATCCTCAAGGGGGTGGACGGAATAGTTTTTGTGGCAGATTCCCAGCAAGAAAGGATTGACGCAAACATTGAGAGTTTTCAAAATATGATAGACAACCTTAAAGAACAGGGACTTTCTTTAAGCAGAATTCCATATGTAATTCAATATAACAAAAGGGACCTTCCGAATGCTGCGCCGCTTCAGGAGATGAAGATGGAGTTGAACAAAGATTCGGTTCCGGATTTTGAAGCTGTTGCAACGAAAGGGATTGGAGTTTTTGATACTTTGAGGGCTATTTCCAAACTTGTTATTCTGGAGCTTAAAAAACAAAGATAAATTTTTAGAATGAAAAAAATTTCCAGAGAGGAAGTTCTTAAAATTGCAAAATTGGCACGCCTTGAATTTGGCGATGATGAGATTGAAATTTTCACCTACCATCTGAGTTCAATTCTTGATTATATTGAAAAACTGAATGAAGTGGATACAAGTAAAGTTGAACCAACATTTTACACATTCGTTTCAGAGACACCAATGAGAGAGGATGAAGAGGTAAGAAATGTGAAAGGAGAAAAACTTGCTCTCAGGGAAGCCCCTGCAGTTAACAAAAAATTTTTTAAAGTTCCAAAAGTTATAAAGTGAAAGAGATACTCAAAAAAAATGTTTATGAAATAAGGGAATTGCTTGATAAAAAAGAAATTTCTTCTCCCGAGCTCCTTCAGCTATGCCTTGAGAGAATTGAGAAGGTTGAGCATAAACTCAATGCTTTCATAACAATTACAGAGGACATAGCAGGGGCGCAGGCGAATGAGGCTCAGAAAATAATTGAGAAAAATATGACCTCTCCTCTTCTCGGAATCCCTGTATCTTTAAAGGACATATTTGTTACCAAGGATATAAGAACAACCTGTGGTTCAAAAATCCTTGAGAATTACATTCCTCAGTATGATGGGACGGTTGTTGAAAAGGTTCTTCTTGCTGGTGGAGTTATTATAGGAAAAAACAATATGGATGAATTTGCGATGGGTTCTTCAAATGAACACTCTTATTTTGGTCCGGTAAGAAATCCGTGGAACCTTGAGAGGGTTCCCGGGGGCTCAAGCGGAGGTTCAGCCGCTTCAGTAGCAGGACTTGAATGCTATGCGTCTCTTGGAACTGATACAGGAGGTTCGGTAAGACAACCAGCGAGTTTTTGTGGGGTTGTGGGTTTAAAGCCCACATACGGAAGGATTTCAAGATATGGAATTATCGCCTTTGCTTCTTCACTTGATCAGGTTGGCATAATTACAAGATGTGTTAAAGATTGTGCAATGATTCTTGAGGTTATAGCAGGATATGACCCGAGGGATTCAACCTCTTCGCCAATCCCTGTTCCTCCTTACTCTAAGTTGCTGGAAGATGATATTAAGGGATGGAAGATAGGGGTGCCTGTTGAATTTATTTCAGAAGGGCTGGAAGAGGATGTTCTGAAAGGAATTGAAAGGGCAAAAGAGGTTTTGAAGGAAGCGGGTGCAGAAGTGATAGATATCTCCCTTCCGCATCTTCCTTATGCTGTTAGTGTCTATTACATAATTGCACCATCTGAGGCAAGTTCAAATCTTGCAAGATATGATGGCGTAAGATACAGTTTTAGGGTAAATTCTTCAGACCTGATTGAGATGTATATGAAAACAAGGGCTCAGGGGTTTGGTGCAGAGGTGAAAAGGAGGATAATGTTTGGTACATATGCTCTTTCAGCAGGATACTATGATGCCTATTATCTGAAGGCGCAGAAGGTAAGGACTCTCATCAAAAAGGATT
>JBBIVP010000168.1:0-4402 GCA_037439705.1 bacterium | reverse complement strand
ATGTCCTCAATTGTATCTCCTGGACCAAGTATTGAGTTTGGATTTGATGGGTCAAAGTTTGTGATATTATTTTTTATCTCACCACCAACATCCCTTATTAGGAATAAGAAGCCAGGCTCTGCTATTACAACAAGAACCTCCTGATATTCAGCAGTTGACCTCATTGCTGTTGCACTTGCAATGTTTATTGCACCCTGAATGTCATTTGCTGATGCTGTAAGCCTTGAACAGGGACTTACAAAGGATATATTTGCAACAACTATTCCGGCAACGAGCGCTATTATTGCGAGAACAACGATGAGTTCAACCAATGTAAAACCTCTTTCCTTCATCACCCACCTCTTATGCATTTTTTGTGCCACAAAAAATTTGCCAAATTTTTCTCATTTCTGTGAAAATTTTACCATAACTATGAAAAAAATTCAAACTTTTTTCTAATAGTGTTCACCGCTTCACTCCCTTAACCTGAAAATTGGGATAATTTTTACAAGCTCTTGAAAATTACCAGAATTTCTGTTATATTTAGTTATAGTAGTATCCAAATTGGAGAAAATATAGATAGTGAAATATCAAAATGGCAAAAATTTCTGAAATAGTTGCTCAAAATCCGTGGTGGAGGGACCCCGAATTTGTAACACATGACCAGACCCTCCGTAGAGCAGAGCCAATTTTTTTTGAAAGAAAAGAAATAAACCTGAGAAAAGAAAACATATACATTCTCAGGTGACCAAGACAGGTGGGGAAAACCACCTACATCAAAAATTTGATTAAACGTCTGATTGATAAAAGGAAAAACCCAAAAAACATCCTCTACCTTTCACTTGACTTCTTTTCATCAAGAAAGGAAATGAGAAATGCGATTGATTTTTTTCTTAATCTCACAAAAGATGCAGATGAAATATTTATCTTCTTGGACGAAATCAC
The DNA here is from genome assembly GCA_037439705.1 of bacterium. Taxonomy (GTDB): domain Bacteria; phylum JBBIVP01; class JBBIVP01; order JBBIVP01; family JBBIVP01; genus JBBIVP01. The sequence continues at coordinate 3,478 of JBBIVP010000168.1, read as the reverse complement.
CTCCATTGAAAACTGGAACATGGAGCTGAAGAGGCTGGCTGATCTTGGTCTCACACAAAGAGCTATAACACTCGCAACAGGTTCAAGTGCTATTAAACTCAAAGAAAAAGCAGAACTATTGCCCAGTAGAGGACTTGAGGGAAATGAATATTATATAAAGCCATTGAGTTTCAGGGAATTTGTCCTTCAATCAATTGACCTGATAGCGGAATGGGTGGAAAATTTTGACTTCAGATCCACCCTAAAAAAATTGAAATCTCTTCTCAAGGAATCCTGGATTAACTTATCAGACGGAATTGATGATATAAAATCTCAGGTTCAGAAAATTCTTCCATTTAAAAGCGAAATTGACTACCTTTTCAGACTGTATCTCACCACAGGCGGACTTCCAGGGGTTATAAACCATTATCTTTCAAACAGATTTATTCAGGGAAAGGATGTTATAGACCCAAAAATAAGCGAGATTTTTGTGAGGGATGTCCTGGGCGATCTGTTCAAGCTTCAAAAACAGGAAACGATAACAAGACAGATTTTTAAATCAATAATAGAAAGCTATGGGTCTCGCTTTAGCTTTTCAAAGCTTTCCCATGATATAGAAAGGTCCCATCTCACGGTAATTGATTATCTCCGGTATCTTGAAGAATGTTTTATATCCTTTATCCTCTATGCCTATGACTTCAATAAAAAATCTTCCAAATTCAAAGGCGAAAAGAAAATCTATTTCTTTGACCATATGGTTTTTCATTCAATCAAGGCTTATCTTACAGGAGAAAAAATATGGGATGTTATTGGAAATACTTTTCAGAATGAGGAACTGGAGAGCAAGCTCGTGGAAGGGATGGTTATTTCCCACCTCTTACTCCATAAGGAGATTCCATATTTAAAAAGTGGAGACACATTTTTATGGTATTACTACGACAAAAGCGGAAGGGAAATAGATGCTATCTTTAAAGAAAACGATTCATATTTAGGAATAGAGGTAAAATATAAGTTTCAGGTGGATGAAAGAGATATTAAAATTATTCCTCCTGTAAAGAAATAGCTGATTTTAAGCAGAGATGATTTTGCCTCAAGAGAGGGATGTGCGATTGTTCCAGTTGATGTATTCTTAAGCCTTCTCATATCTTCTGAAAAAAATATTTAGGATTGACGGGTGAATGTTCTTTATTGAAAAACAGAATTCCGCCCTCCTGACAAACTAAATTTTAAACCTATGCTTATTTCTGTAAATAATTACAGAGAATTTAAAGAAGCAGTGAAAGGTTTTCCCCTTATTTCATCAACCCATAAAAAGGCCCGACTTCTTGGATATGCGAGAAGGTTTGAAAATAGATGAAAGATTTCCATCTTCTCCTGGTTCAGATGGCGGTGATTACTTTCCCTCTAACAAACACTCTAAAAAATTCCACTTTTTAAGCACTTGAAAATTTGTATTCCTTATAGTAACATAATTTTATGAGAGAGATAGAGAGGATATATCCTGCTGCCAACCTTATAGAAAGGAAGGATTTATATGTTATTGAGATATGGCTTCCTGGGGTAGAAAGGGATATGGTGGAGGTAATAGCAAGCGATGAGGAGATAGTAATCTCCGGTTATAAAATGGAAAGGTTTGTTGGTGAAAGGATTTATTATCAGGTAGAAAGGCAGTTTGGAGATTTCAAGAGAACAATTAAAATTCCAACTCCTTTTAACAAGAAGGGAATAAAAGCGGTTATGAAGGATGGGGTTTTAAAAATCTATGTTCCGAAAATCCAGGACAGGAGGGAGAAATACATAAAGGTTGAGATTGAGGAAGAATGAAGGAAGAGGATGAGCCTTTAGAAGAGGAAAAAATCATTGAACTTCTTTCTTCTTTTTTTAAGGTTCCGAAAGGATGGATTGGAATAGGTGATGATACTGCGTTAATGAAATATGAAGGTAAAAATTTTCTTTTAACATGCGATGTTTTAAATGAAGGGGTTCATTTCAAAAGGTCATATTTCCCGCCATATTATTTGGGATGGAAACTCATAGCAATCAATGTAAGCGATATAATATCAAAAAGCGGAAAGCCGTATGCAGGTCTTCTATTCTTCAACCTTCCGTTTTCCACCAAAAACTGGATTAAGGAACTTATAAGGGGAATAAAAGATGCTTCCCAGAAATTTGGAGTTAAAATTCTCGGCGGAAACACATCAAGTTCAAAAACCATCTCCGTAGGATGTGCTATGATTGGCTTCCCCGGAGAATATGGTTTCATTCCAAGGAAAGGGACAAGGGTTGGAGAAGCCGTTTATCTTTCGGGAATACCTGGACTTTCATATAAAGGAATGAAACTTTTGAAGAAATACGGGTATTCCTCAGCCATTAAAAAATGGAAAACCGCTGTTATGGCTCACCTCAAACCCGAACCTCCTGTTGATATAATTGATGAAATAATAAAACATTTTTCTCCGAGTTCAATGACAGATACGAGCGATTCTCTCATTGAAAGTTTATATAACATCCTTCCTCCGAGAATGGACATTCACATAACAGACCTTCCTCTAAATAAAAAAATCTCTATAAAAGAGGCTCTCATGGGCGGTGAAGATTATAATCTCCTTTTCACCTCATCCTCAAAAAATACAGGTGGATTTCCCGTAAAAAAAATAGGGGTGGTTGTGAAGGGAAGTGGAAAAGTGAAATTGAATTCAAAAGAGATAAAAAAGAAGGGATTTTTCTCCCACTTCTAAAATGGAAGGAGTAGGCATCAGAATCTTTCTCTTGTTCCTTTTGCTCTTTCTCTCATTTATCTTTTCTTCAACGGAGGCAGCAATTTTCTCCCTTTCTCCATCCCAGATATGGAGGTTGAAGACAAGGGGAAAAAGAGGAAAAATGATTGGAAAATTTGTGGAAGACCCGTTGAGCGCAATGATTTCTTCGTTCACGGGTAATGAAATAATGAATGTCTTTATCGCATCTTTAATAACATACATATTTTCAGAGATTTTCGGTGTAGAAAAGAGCGTTTATGCATTTTTCCTGTCATTTCCCCTCATTCTCATATTTGCGGACATCCTCCCGAAAACCCTTGCCCTAAGATACCCTGAGGAATTCTCATTGAGGGGAATTTTTCTCATAAGAGCAGTTTATTTTTTTGTATACCCATTAAAAAAAATGATGCTTCCCGTTTTTGAGTTTCTGTTCGGAAAGGTTGATGTTGAACCATCTGAAGAGGAAATAAGGGAGGAACTACTTGATGTGATTGAAAAGATGAAAGAATCCGGCGAACTTTCAGAGATAGAATCAAACTTTGCAAAAGAAATAATAGAACTTAAAGATGATAAGGTCTATTCGGTAATGACTCCGAGAACAAAATTGTTTCAGATTCCAGTGGAGATGGATTTTTCTACATTGAAGAAATACATAAAGAGTGTGAAGTTCTCAAGAATTCCTGTTTACAGGCACAGAAGGGATGAAATAATAGGAATCCTTTATGTGAAGGACCTACTTC
>JBBIVP010000167.1:0-4435 GCA_037439705.1 bacterium | reverse complement strand
TCTTTTCTTTTAAAATATCATTAGAAAAAGAAGATGGAACTATTATCCCATTAAAGTTTAACTTTCCTTTAATGGACCTCCTGACTTTGAGGCTCATAAAAAAGGAATTGGAGAGGGTTGAAAGGGATATTAAATATGAGATTGAGGAGGTTAGGACATTTGATGTTGAAGTCTCCGGGGAGGAGGGTATGGATGTTGATGTTGACGGAAGGGTTTTAGAATATAAACCCCAAGAAAAAATTTATGCTGGATATACAAAAAAGTTGGGAAAAAGTTTTTCTATAATGATAAAAGGAAAAAAGAGAAACCTCGCTCCCCTTCTTATCCTCCTCAATGTGAGCGTTAAGTAACTACTCTACAAAAATATTGGGTTTCAGTTTAATTTTTGCGTTTTCGCTTTGCGAGATGGGCAAGCACTCCCACTTCCTTACCCAGATTCTCTTTCTAAAATTTTTTCTAAGAGCTTTGAGATTAAAGGACGACATTCCTTAAACATCTTAATCGCCTGCCACCGAAAGTTGAGATACCGGTGAGCAAGCCGGTTGCTTCTTCAATAAGAGCAGTGATATATTGTAGTAAAGCATGGGATAGGGAAAATTTCTATCAATTGATATAACATTAATTTCTTTAAAAAAAACTATTTCAAGGGGATATAAGGAATAGGGCTTACCATAAATCCCTTTCGCCAAAAAGATAAGAAAATAAAAATGGGGCGAAGCCCCTCAAAACCACTTACAGACTGCTAACGATCTATATGTTCAGTACACTTTATAAAATTCAATCATGGCAAAAATTAACGAAAATTTTTTTTATTCTACAAATCCACCTGCCAGGGAAAGCCTCAAGCCCTTTCTTTCAAGGATAAGTGCTTTACAGCAATTGAGGAGCTGTATCTCCTGCGTTCCTCCTCCAATCCCTATGAGCTTTGCATCCCTTAAAAGCATTTCAACATGGTATTCCTTCATATAGCCATAACCACCCATTAACTGAACTGCTTCAGATGCAACCTCCACTGCTGCCATTGCTGAATAGTATTTCGCTATTGTGTAATCCTGCTCCTTTGATTTTCCCTCCTTTACTGCCCACGCCTGTTTGAATGCAAGGTTTCTGACATTTTCAAGGTGCATGTACATCTTTGCAATTTTTTCCTGAATGAGTTGAAATTCTATGAGATATTTTCCAAATTGTTTTCTCGTGCAGGCATATTCAATGCAGTCGTCAAGACATCTCTCAATTATTCCCCATGCCATTGCGGGTGCTCCTTCCCTTTCTCCTGAAAGTGTTTCCTTTGCAGCCTCCCTTGCAGTTTCCTCTTTTTTGCCAAGAAGCTGGTCTTTGTGAACCCTTACATCGTCAAGGTATATCTCTCCTGTTGGTGAACCGCACATTCCCATCTTTTTCATTGGCTTGGATGTGGTTAATCCCGGACTTCCCCTTTCAACTACAAATGGATAAATCCTTCTTTTGTCTTTTCTTTCCTCCTCACCCCTGTCTATCTTTGCCCATATAACAAAGATGTCAGCATAGGGAGCATTTGTTATGAAGGTTTTTGAGCCGTTCAAGATGTAATAGTCTCCATCAGGTTTTGCAGTTGTTTTTAAAGCAAAGGCATCTGAACCAGCCTCAGGCTCTGTTAAAGCCCAGCATCCCTGTTTCTCAAATGTAAATATGGGGATGGCATACTTTTCAATCTGGTCCCATGTTCCCTTTGAGAGAATTGTGTTTCCACATAATCCTAAATGTGCTGCAAAGGAAAGGGCAAAGGATGGACTAACCCTGCAGAGCTCCTTTCCAACGACAAAGCCAACCATAGGGTCTCCTCCGCCCATAAGCCCCTCTCCCCTGAATTCCTTTCTTACATCTACCTTCTCTCCCGTTTCCTCCTGTTTCTTCTTTTTCTCAATTATCTTCCTTATACGCTCCTTCATCAGTTCTGTTAAACTGAAACTCTCAAAAAATTTTTTCATAAGTTCAAATGGCTGAATCTCACCGTTTTCAAGCGCCTCAACCTTTGGCGCCAATTCCTTTTCGCAGAACTGCCTTACTGCCTGCTCAACCATTTTCGCTGGTTCACTCAATTCAAACATGTTTCCACCTCCTTATTATTTTAGTAATAACTTCATTTACTATAATACTAAATCGTTTTAAAGTCAAGAAAAAACCTCTTTCGGGTTAAGAGATAGTATCCAGGGATGCGTCGTTTCTATTTCTCATACATCTGATATGCGGTCCATTGTTTATATTTCTTGCATGTTTTATTTATCGGACATTTCTCACACTTTGGATTTGTGTCAGTACAAAATCCATCCTCAAAGAGATAAAATGCTCCATTATCAACATAAAATGGAATTCTGCCAGAATTAAACACTGTATTCTCTATCCACGGTCTCATTTTACTTGCCTGGATAATGTATGGACGAGCCTTTTCGTAAAGGACTTCTCCTAACAATCCACTTCTGCAAAACACCTTACCAACATGACCGTCAACTATCATTAAGGTATCTTCCATTTTTGATACCTTCTGGTTCCATATTTCATTGAAGAGAAAAACAACCCAATTAACAAACATTCTGCAAGCCTTTGGGTCATTCCCAACCCAGCCTGCTTCAAGAACAGAATGGGTATTTAAAAATTGAAAAAGACCTTTTGCTTTTCCTGTTTGTAATTGTATTGAAATAATATCAATGAACTTTTTTCCATTTTCATTTAACCACCTGATAAATCCTTCGTATGCTTTAAATCGGTAAGTGAAAAGAGAAATTGGTTTTATTCCACCTAACGCTCCGACTCTATACAAAAGGGAGCCTTTTTCACCTGCTACATCTTTAAAAACTTTAAACAGGTTTGACTCAGAGAGCTTGTATGGTTCAAAAAATAATACATCGGTAAAATTTTCCAATATTCTTATACACATCTCCCTCACTTTCTCAAACTTTGCCTGTTGGTTAATCAGAACTCTCAGCAGCAAATATCGAAATACTTTTTCTTGCTCATCTTTCTTTTTTGAATGTGGATTTAAGCGCTCCGGAAATGCCATATGGTTTTCCCATCTTTTGAACCATTTAGTTCTGCCCTGTGTTTCCAAAATCATAAGCAACTCATTCTTTTCTTTACCGGAAAGGCTATCTTGCGTTTTTTTGGCCATTTTTTACGACAGATTTTTGATTATTAACCCTCCTTTGTAATTCCGTTCGCAGATGTTTTGCATCATCTCGGATGATTATTTCAACTCCATAGTCCTTCTCCAATAGAGAACCTTGTTTTAACCTCATCTTTTCCTTAACAACTTCAAGCAACTCCAAATCAATCTCATATCCTACACTATTTCTTTTTAACATTGCTGCTACCTTATTTGTTGTGCCTGAACCCATAGAAGGATCTAAAATAGTCTCATTAACATACGAAAAGAGTTTTATAAGTCTGCGCGGTATTTCTTCGGGAAAAGCTGCTATACCGTTTTCAAGTCTATTTTTAAAATTTTAAAAGGTAAAACATTAGTTATATTCCAGGTTGTTAAATACCATTTTTCTTTTTGATATTCTGAAATCTCTATTTTTGATAGTTCTTTTACTTCCTCGGGAATACTTTTGTAATCAAATTTACCATTTTGGAATATTAAAATTGTTTCTTGAGTGTTGTCAGGATAAAAGTACATCGGGTATGGATGTTGTAAAATGACTCCGCTTCTTCTGCTAATGCGAATATAACCTTCTGGTTTTATCCATGTAATTCTATCACGATAAATAAACCCATTTTCAATGTAAATTTTTGTAAGGTCTGCAACGACTGGATACTTTTCTCCTTTTATTAAAGTATCATCACAAACGATACATACCGCTCTTCCCTGAGCCACTACCCTTTTAGTTTTTTTGCAACCTTTGCCATTTTATCTAAATATGCCTCATAATTTTCAAAAAGGTCAGGATAATCAAAAGGAGCGTTAAAATATGGAGGACTTGTAACTACAAGGTGCACACTGCCATCTTCCAGTTCTTTCATGTTCTCACTATCTCCAAATATCAATTTATGCGATGTTTTTATATTATTAATCATCCTTCATCTATTTTATTTTTGCTTACCCGTTCGCTTAAAGGAAAATATGCGAATCCCTCGTATATACCACTTTTGGCGGGCATTATTTGGCGTCGGGTTCACCTCCTGCCAGAGTTTGTTATCGTTTACCACTAAACATATGTATAACAAAGCAAAACAAATAATCAAGGCCATTTACAAGTTATATACATTTGCGACATTTTATGAGTTTGAATGAGAAAATTTAAGGGGCTTTTTGAACCAAGGGATTTGTTTCACCTCTTCCTCTCACTCTTTAATGTCGCGCATATCTTAACTTTTCAACCCCCCTTCCGCCATTATACACCTGGTTGACATGTTTAATTTTTTATGATTTAATTAGTTTATGAAGGTGAGAAAAGAA
>JBBIVP010000166.1:0-4441 GCA_037439705.1 bacterium | reverse complement strand
CTTCCCTCATTATATCGGTCAAAATCCTGTTTGAAAAAACTGCTTCAGAGCCTCCTCTAAGAATAACAGCATTTCCTGATTTGATGCACAAAATTCCAGCATCAACAGTTACATTGGGGCGGGATTCATATATAATACCTATAACTCCTATAGGAATTCTCATCTTGCCGACAATGAGACCATTGGGTCTTGTCCACATCCTCACTATTTCTCCCACAGGGTCGGGAAGCGCTATAACATCTTTTATTCCCATAATCATCTGGTCTATTCTTTTATCGTTCAGAATCAACCTGTCAATCATGGATGCACTGAGACCTTTCGCCTCTTTCAGGTCCTTTTCATTTTCTCTTTTTATATCATCCCTTCTCTCATCAAGAAGTTCTGCAATTCTTTTCAGAGCGAGATTTTTTTCTTTACTTCCTTTGGAAGCCAGAACAAAACTTGCCCTCTTTGCCCTCTGCGCAATATCTGATACCAGAGTCCTTATCTCTTCCATCTTTAAATTTTTAAAGCCTTAAGTACCTCAAACAGCTCAACCACGCTGTTGAACCTGTTCTCTTTCTTTTTTTCTATACACTTCATTACAATTTTTTCAAGTTCAGGAGGAACTGATGGCACAATGTTTGAAAGTTTAGGAGGTGGAGTATGAATATGATGATATCCTACATCGCCCTTCGTAAATGGAACCCTTCCTGCAATCATTTCATAAATTGTTATTCCAAGAGAATATATATCCGTCCTTCCATCAAGGGGCTCACCAAGGAGCTGTTCCGGAGACATATAATGTGGGGTCCCTCCTACAACTGTGTGAGCACTCATTGCATCGTGCAATATCTTTGCTAATCCAAAATCCATTATCTTCACATATCCTCCCTTAGCAATCATTATATTTGCACTTTTTATATCCCTGTGAAGTATATTTTTAGTATGAGCAAAATGTAATCCTTTGCATACCTCCTTTGCGACCTCCACAGCAAACTTAATTGGGAGTCTCTGAGTCTTTTTAAGTTTTGCTTTGATTGTTTCGCCTTCTATGAATTCCATTGTAATAAAATACTGACCATCTTTATCAACTCCAAAATCATGGATTGTAACTATATTAGGATGATTGAGAGCAGCTGCTGCCCTTGCCTCTTTATAAAAATTATCAACTGCTGCTGGGTCGTCCTTCATGGTAACAGGTAAAACCTTATAAGCTACTATCCTGTTTAAAACCCTGTCCTTCGCTTTATACACAACCCCCATTCCTCCCCTTCCAACCTCCTCAAGAATTTCATATCTTTCCTCCTGAGTTATGGGTATTTTCGCTGTTTTTTTCTGAATCTCATTTATTTTCTGGGAAACATCCCTGAAGGAGGGATTCAGTTCAGATATCTTTGTATATATTGTAAGAACCTTCTTTGTATCACCCATTTTTTCAACCAATGTTGCATATAAGTAAAACAGGTCAACTGTTTTTTCTGAAATTACTTCGTTTTTCAAAAATTCCTCTAATGTTTTAACTGCCTCTTCTTTTTTACACTGCTCATCAAAAATTTTTGCCTTTAAGACAATGGCTTCCTTATATTCTTCACTGGAGGAAGAAACTTTTGAAAGCACTGACACTGCTTCGTTGTAAAGTTTCATTTTTAAGTAAAGGTTTGCCGCTTCAATAAACCTCTCAGTCTTCACCATCAGTGAAGCAAGTTTGTGATAGTTCTGTATTTCCTTATAAATGGAAAATGCTCTCTCATACTCCCCTGCCCTTTAAAAGCATTCTCCTGCTTTCTCCTTCATCCCGAGAGAAAGATAAATTTCTCCTGCTTCTCTGAAAAAACCACCTTTTTCAGATGCTTCAGCTGCCCTCACCAATTCTCCACCCCTGGAAAAACAGCTTGAAGCATCTGCCCAGTTGTCAACTTTTTCATAAAATTCTCCTGCCCTGACAAACTCACCCTGTGATTCGTAAAACCTTGCCATATTTAAGTAACTTCTTCTTTCATCACCTGCCCTTTTAAATGCCCTTGCTGATGATTCAAAAAATCCTGCCTCCTCATAATATTCTCCAGCAGCCATATAATCTCCCTTTTCTTCCGCAAATTTCCCAGCCTTCTCCAGGTCGCCAGCCATCCTGAACATCTGAAGAGCCTCTTTTGTATTTCCTACCTTCATAAGCATCTCACCTGCTTTGATAAGATATTCCTTTTTCTTCCCTTCTAAAGGTCCTTCAGCGCGTTTGTAGGCTTCAAACCAGCACGAAGAGGATTCTTTAAATTTTCCAATTTCGGAATAAAGAAGTGCAGCCTTTTCATAAAATCCGCCCTTCTTATATATTGAGGCTGCTTTTTCTTTTTCATTTTCTTTTTCATAAATCTCTGCTGCTGTCAAATGCTTCCCACCTTTCAAATAGCACTCCGCTGCTCTTAATGGGTCTTTCATCTTGAGGTAAATTTCCGATGCTTTTTCATACTTTGTAGCCTTCTCATAGAGTTTAGCCGAATCCTGAAGTTTTCCCATTTTTTCAAGACAATCTGCAGCCATCTCAAAGTTTCCGAGTTCAAGAAAAATTGGTAGAGCCTTCCTGTACTCTTTCTTTTTATACAAGGCTTCAGCACGCACTTTTGGATTTTTTTGAGCAGTCTCAAAAATTTTTATTCTTTTCTTTTTTCGGACTACCCCTATTATAATTATAATCCCTGCAAGAATAAGTAGCCCTATTCCAATTCCAATCCATATAATCCAGGGATTGGCTTTAATAAACACAAGCGCCTTATAATAAAAAAATTTTAACTGCTCTTCCATCAGAAAAATGACTCCTGTCTTTTTTTAATTTTGTACCCCAAATAGGAATAAGCAAGTGGAGTAGCAATTCTTCCCTTGGAGGTTCTCTGAACAAATCCAAGTCTCATCAAATACGGCTCTATCACATTTTCTATTGTATCCTCATCTTCATGCATTGCATTTGAAAGGGTTTTTATCCCAACAGGTCCACCCCCGAATTTTTCTATTATCAAACTGAGAAGTTCCCTGTCAATTTTTTCCAGTCCGAGTTCATCAATACCAAGTTTATTAAGAGCCTCTTTCGCAAGTTCCCTTGTTATATTACAACCTTTTATCTGCGCAAAATCTCTCAGCATTTTAAGAAGCCTGATGGTAATTCTTGGAGTTCCCCTTGACCTTTTTGCTATTTCCTCTGCTCCATCATCAGTAAGTTCAACTCTGAGAAGAACTGCAGTTTTCATTGCTATTTCCTTTAATTCATCCTTTGTATAAAATTCAAGTCTACCCACAAATCCGAAGCGATTTCTTAAAGGAGCTGTAAGAAGCCCCATCCTTGTGGTCGCTCCTATAAGGGTAAATTTTTGAATTGGAATTCTGAGGGTAGAAGCAGAAATTCCCTTTCCCGTTACAATATCTATGTAAAAATCTTCCATAGCAGGATAAAGATACTCTTCTATTGAACGATGAAGTCTGTGAATTTCATCTATAAATAAGATATCACGGTAAGAAAGGTTTGTCAGTATTCCTGCAAGGTCTCCTGGTCTTTCAAGGGCAGGGCCAGATGTTACAAATATTCTCACTCCCAGTTCGTTTGATATTATGTGAGCAAGGGTAGTTTTCCCGAGTCCCGGGGGACCACACAGCAAAATGTGAGAAAGAGGTTCATTTCTTTCTTCAGCTGCTTTTATAAAAACTGAAAGGTTTTCTTTTAATTCCTTCTGACCTATGTAGTCTTTCAATTTAGAAGGTCTGAGACTGCATTCCAAATCCCTCTCTTCCTCATCTGGTAAGGACACAAAGCTTCTATAGGTGTTATCTTCTTTTCTCATACGCCTTTTCTTCCTCCAAGCATTCTCAATGCTTCCCTTACTCCTTCCTCAATCCCAATTTTTCCTACTTTTTCTTTCAAAATTCTTAATACCTCCTCTACTTCCTGAGACCTGAACCCAAGATTCATCAAGGATGAACGGATAGCACTCCACACCTCATAACCCTCATCCTTAATGAATGTCGTGTATGAATCCTTGAGCATAAAAATTATCTTTTCAGCAAGTTTTTTGCCGACCCCTGGAACCTTTAAGAGCCTCGTCATATCCTTATTTGCTATCGCTTCTGCCAATTCATCAGATGAAATTCCAGAAAGTATGTTTCTCGCAAGTTTCGGTCCTATTCCCTGAACCTGTAGAAGCATCTCAAAAGCCCTTTTTTCATTTTCATCTATAAATCCATAAAGTGAAACCTCTCCGTCAGAAACATATTGATATGTAAGTATAAAAACATCTTCTCCCTCCCTTAATCTGGAATAAGTATTGAGGGTTATCCAGACAGAAAAGCCAATTCCATTAACATCTACGAGGACTTTTTCTGGAGTTTTAGAAACAACCCTTCCTTTAAGAAATCCTATCATATTTACATGTCTTTATGCAATGAACTGCTACCGCAAGGGCATCTGCTGAATGTT
>JBBIVP010000165.1:0-4457 GCA_037439705.1 bacterium | reverse complement strand
AAGCCCTTCTCACTCCAAAAGGGTCCTCGCTCCCGGTTGGCCTTTCTCCGGCGTAGAAAAGAGAACACACAGTATCTATCCTGTCAGATATCGCGAGAAGTTTACCAAGTGGAGTTTTAGGAAGTGCATCGCCCGAGAACCGTGGAAGATACTGCTCATATATTGCTTCCCCCACCTCTTCCTCAAGATTATAAAAACCTCCAAGCCACCTTCCTATCACTCCACAATGTTCAGGAAACTCAATCCCTAAACGGGTAGCATGGTCAAAACGGGAAAAGATAGCTGCTTTTTCAACCAATTTTGGATTAAGTTCAGGAAACATTTTTTCAGCGAGAAATAGAGCGAGAGCTTTTAACCTCTCAACCTTATCTTTAAGGCTTCCGAGCTTTTCATGATACACAATTCTTTCTGTATTTTTAAGATGCTCCTCAATGGATTTTTTGAGGTCCTCATCCCTGTAAAAAATTGCATCCTCAAGCCTTGCGGTAACGACCCTTTCATAACCATTTTTTATGTTTTTGTTTACCCTATTATTTGAAAATCCTATAAAATATGGAATGGTCTTCTCACCCTTCTTCACACTAAATAAAGAAACCTGATTTTCAAGAACTCCTTCTATAATTTCTGATGGCAATTCAAGAAATTTCTCATCAAATCTTCCCGTGAATATGTGCAATGCTTCAAGGGAAAACACAATTCTCTTTACAAGCTGTTCCTTTAATGAAACATCCCATCCATAGCGGGCTTTAAGTCTTTCAAGTTTATCTATCAAAATTTTTCTTCTTTCTTCTTCTGAAATTATAACACCTGCTTTTCTTAAACGAGAAAAGTAGTCTTTTATAGATTTCACCTTTATTTTTGAAGGATGAAGAAGTCTGTTCCCGAATGTAAAATCTGAAGATTTTATCCAACCGAGGTCAATTTTTAAGGGCTGGTTACCGAAGACAATGAGTAACCATCTTACAGGTCTTACAAATTTTATCTCCTTTCCCCACCTCATCGTCTTTTTAAAGGGAATTGAGGTTATAAGCTCCTTCAAAAGATATGGAAAAATCTCCTTTATGTGCTTACCCTTTTCAACCTTTATCCCGACAACATACTCTCCTTTTTCCTTTTTTACAATTTTTAAAGAATCACGAGAGAGCCCATGTTTTTTAAGAAAACCTTTTCCAACCTCAGAAAGGGAACCGTCTGGATTAAAGGAAATTTTTGCGGGGGGACCAATTATTTCAATCTCCTTTGGCTTCTGATACTCTTCAAGGTTTTTAAAGTGAAGGACAAATCTTCTATTAGCTGCAAAAATCTCAAAATTTTCAAAATTTATTCCTTCTTCCTTCAGCATCTCCGGAAATTTCGTTTTTATAAACGATATTGCTGGTTCCATGTAAAGATAGGGTATCTCTTCTACACCTATTTCAATAAGAAGGTCCTTCTTCAATATATGCCTCCGCAATTTTCTTTGCCATATCCCTTATCATACCTATATATCTTATTCTCTCCTGAGTACTGAAAAATCCCCTTGCGTCAAGGATGTTAAAGATGTGCGAACATTTTATAAGAATATGGTAGGAAGGCAAAATGAGACGATTTTTAAGAAGGCTTTCGGATTCCTCTCTGTATATATCAAAGAGGTTTTTTAGTTTATTCACATCTGCAAGTTCAAAGTTAAACCTTGACCATTCAAATTCTCCTTTCTTATGAACATCTCCATAGGTAAGGTCATTTTTCCATTTCATCTCATAAACATTCTCAACCTTTTGAAGGAACATGCAGAGCCTTTCAAGTCCGTATGTAATCTCAAGAGAAATCTGTTTCAGTTCAATCCCTCCCATTCCTTGAAAGTAAGTAAACTGTGTAATTTCCATCCCGTTCAACCATACTTCCCATCCAACTCCCCATGCTCCAAGGGTTGGAGATTCCCAGTCATCTTCAACAAACCTCAGGTCGTTTTCTTTCACTTTTATTCCAAGATATTCAAGGCTCCTTATATAAATGTCCTGAGAATCTTCAGGCGCTGGCTTTATTATTACCTGATACTGATAGTAATGCTGGAGTCTGTTTGGATTTTCTCCATACCTTCCATCTGTTGGTCTCCTTGATGGCTGAACATAAGCTACCTTCCACGGTTTCTGCCCGAGAACTCCAAAAAATGTAGCAGGATGAAATGTTCCAGCACCTACTTCAAGGTCATATGGTTGAAGAATTGCACACCCCTCCTTCATCCAGAACTGATTGAGTTTATGTATCACCTCTTGAAAAAACATGAAATCTATTAAACATTATTCAATCTAAATAATCAAGATTTCTACCAGAATTTCGCCACTTCCTAATTCCTTAAAAGTAATCATTTTTCATTTTGATTTTTAAAATAGCCCCCCTTTCGGTGGGCTTTAAGGGATTGTGGGAGAGGGGTTTTGAGAAAATTATACAAATTTTATGCCAGCAAATTTTTTATTTTATAGTTAACAAAATGTTAATTTTTGACAAAAATTGTCATAAAATTACAAAATTTGATTTTTGCTTTCAAAATGTAGTTTATTTAAACTCTATTCTTCCAATCATATCCTTCCAGTGTATTTTTCCTTCAAGAAGCAATTTTTCCCTTCCCCTGTTATCCGGAAGTGTTCCAATTCTTTCCCCATCCTTCCAGACCTCATACCAGAAAAAAATAACATCTCCTTTATCCATTCCTGAACCATCTAATTTAAAAATCCAGTGTTTTCCCTCTCTCTTCATCTCATGTTTATTCTCCTCACCAAAAAGTCCCTTTCTCCATATAACATATATAGAGTAATCGCCCTCCCCTTCTACTTTGAGGATAACATCCTTAGCCGCTTTTGCCTTTATAACCCTTTCGTAAATAAAAATTTCATCAAGCCTTTTAAAAGATTGAACACCTTTTATACAGCTCAAAAAAATCAAAAAAATCCCTCCCCATTTTATAATTTCCCTCCCCATAATTATACCTTTTATATCTTTCCCTGAAGCATAAGGCTTATAACAAATGCGTAGATAACCAAGGATTCTATGAAGGCAAGTCCAAGAATGAGGAGCACAAACATCCTTGGCTGAGCCTCGGGATTTCTTGAGATTCCCTCCATCGCAGCTGTAATTGCTCTGCTCTGCCCGAAAGCTCCACCAAATGCAGCAATTGCTATGGCGAGTCCACTCGCTATGGCAAGAGCAGTCTTTATTGACGCATTCTCAACCCCCTGAGTTCCTTCTTCTGCTGCAAAACATATCGCTGGAACAAAAAGTAAAAAAGAAACAACCATCACCTTTTCAATAACCTTTCTCATCCTTTTACCTCCTTTTATCTTTTTCAAATTCATATTAATTTCCTCAAAAGTGTTGTCAAGACTTTACCCATTTTAATGTTCATGGGATATAGCAAGAGAAATGTATATGCCAGAAAGAAGTGCGAAGACAAAAGCCTGAACTATTGAAACGATAAGTCCTAAAAGCATAAAGATAGAAGGAACAAGAATTGGAACAAGGGATGTAAATGTTTCAAGGGCTGTATGGTCACCAAATATGTTTCCAAAAAGCCTGATTGAGAGGCTGACAGGTCTGAAAATGTGGCTTATCATCTCTACAGGGAGAAATAGGAATGCAAGCAATGGAATTGGTCCGAGAAATTGCTTGAGGTAAGAGATTCCGTGCGCTCTGAAGCCGAAATAATTGTATGAAAGAAAAACAAAGCCTGCTATTCCAGCATTTGTGTTTATATTCATTGTTGGAGGATAAAAGCCCGGAATGAGTCCGAGAAGATTGGAAAAAAGGATGAAGACAAAAATGGATGTCACGAACGGGACAAACTTTTTCCCCTCCTCACCCACAATTCCAGTAAGTATATCGGAAAAGAATTGTGTTATGAACTCAAAAAATCCTCTGATGGATGGTTTTTCATCGGGCGTCGTATAATCATCCAGGCGTTTGAGTTTAATAAAAATGTAAATAGAAATTCCTGAAAGGATTATAGCAGTTAAAATTGAATGGAGCGTATGAACAGGAATCTCCTTAAGAAAGGGAAGATGCCCGAGAAGGGTTTCCGGTTCTTTTCCACTCATAGGAGAGAGAATACAAAACCAAGAAACTAAAGGCAAGAAAAAATGGAAATGTAAGGATACCCGCCACAAAGAACTCTTTTCTTAAAAATTTGAGTGCAAGAAAAATGAACGCAAGATTAAAAGCCAACTTGAAAAAGAAAAAAATTATGAAGAACCACCTTTTTCTTTTTGAAAGAAAAACTCCCTTAAAAAGATAATAATTCACCATCAGCAGTGAAAATCCTGCAAAGAATGAAAGCATGGGAAAAAAAGAAAATATAAAAAAGATTATGAAAGAAGCAGAAATACATAGCAAAAACAAGAATATCTCTCCCTTTTTCATAAACTCACTTCCCATCTTCCGCCCTTTTCATTATCTTCCACATCTGAAGAGCTCCTCCGAAAAAT
>JBBIVP010000164.1:0-4505 GCA_037439705.1 bacterium | reverse complement strand
ACAGTATGTCCATTCAGAGGGTGTTCCCGGAACATTGCCAACATAAACAAATTTTAAGCCTTCCTCAAGGGCAATATCTCTTGCCCTCTCAAGCGTGTTTTCGGGAGTTGGATAAAGGTGAAGCATTTTGAACATGGGATAAAACCTTGAAAAATGAAGTGGAGTTTCAGAACCAAGGTTCCTCACTATCCACCGGCACATCTCCCTTATTTCCTTTTCACTGTCATTCAGAGTTGGAAGTATTAAATTTGTAACCTCCAGCAAAACACCTTCTTCCTTTTGAATCACAAGGGCATTCAAAACATCTTTTAGCCTTCCGTCACATATTTTTCGGTAGTATTCATCATTGAAACTTTTAAGGTCCGTATTTGATGCATCAATAAATTTGCAAAGTTCCCTCAGAGGTTTTTCATTTATAAAACCAGCAGTCACGAGAACATTCCTCAAACCCTTCTCCTTTGCAAGCATTGCTGTATCTCTAACGAATTCGTAAAAGATAACCGGTTCTGTATAGGTGTAGGCAATTGATGGGCATCCATAATTGAGGGCAAGGGAAACAACTAAATGGGGTGGCATATCTGAATTGTTCAGTTTCTCCGGGGGATTCTGAGATATCTCCCAGTTTTGACAGAATTTACAATGAAGATTGCACCCAGCAGTAGCAATGGAGAAAATGGGGGTTCCGGGCAACATGTGAAAGATGGGTTTCTTCTCAATCGGGTCTATGTGAACCGCACCTACCTTTCCGTAAACAAGAGTGATTAATTTCCCATCTATGTTCAGGCGAACCCTGCAATCCCCCCTTCTTCCGGGAAGAAGCCTGCACTCCTTCGGACAGAGTTTACATTTGACGATTTTTTTCTTCAAAAGGCTCATAAAAGTCTGCTTCCTTCATAGAAACCTGTCCTTCTTCTGCCTTCCTTTTCAGAAAATCCACATCTACCTTTTCACCCCCTGATGTGCTCTCCTCTACAAACCTGGTTTCGCTTATCGCAGAAAAAAACCCAAAAATCCACATCCCTCCTATCATTGCGAGGAATTCCTTTCTATTCATGTTTTTTATTATAAACCATTGAAAAACCTGTGTCAAACAGAAGGAAGATTGCTAAAAGAAATAGAATAACCGCAATTATTCCAACCACGGAGAATTTAAATTTGAGGATCAAAATAAAAAGGGCTGTTAGGGTTGTTAAGAACATAAATATCATTGGAAAAAGAATGTGAATGTTTTTCCATCTGTTTTTTCTCGTCCACGCATAGATGGTCAAAAGAGCTAAAGCAGCAAGCAATTGATTGCTTGTCCCGAAAGCCGGCCATATAGCCTTCCAAGCAGGAATCAAGTTTCCAGACTGGTCTTTAAATTTCATAAATACGAGGACTGCGGGAAGTATGAGGGTCAAGAAAGTGGCAAGATATCGGTTCACCTTCCCTATCCCACCCATGAACTCCTGAAGGATAAATCTGGCAATCCTTGCGGCGGTATCAAGGGTTGTAAGAACAAAGGTTGATAAGGCAAGAAAACCAAAAGCGCTTCCGAAATTTTCAGAAAGCCCTATTTTTTCAAAAAATTTTCCCATGGCAATGGAATAGATTTGAATTGGTCCTTTATCCTTTAAAAACTCTCCTCCAAACATCATAACCCCTGAAAGAGCAATGAGAGCAACAATTCCTTCAAAGAGCATTCCACCGTAAGCAATAAATTTTGCATGACTTTCCTTTGATATCTGTTTTGAAGTGGTTCCTGAAGCAACAAGGGAATGAAATCCAGAAATTGCACCACAGGCAACAGTAATGAAGAGCATTGGGAAAAGATATTCCCCTTGAGGAGAATTAAACCCTTTAAATGATGAAAACTTTATATCAAATCTTCCAGAAAGGATTCCAAGAATCCCTGCGAGAACAGATGCATAGAGAAGATAAGATGAAAGGTAGTCCCTGGGCTGAAGGAGAAACCATACTGGGAGAACTGATGCAAAAAAACAATAGATCAAAAGTATGATGGACCACATTTTTTTTGATGGAAGTGTGATTGGCATCAATTGCCCAAGCCATATTCCGACAAAAACGAAACTAACAAAAATAAGAGAGCCTATAAAAGGAGTGATTTTGAATTTATAAATGGACAGGCCAAAAAGAATAGCTAAAAATATGTATAATATGGATGATGTAGCAATTCCCCCGTTTTCAACAAAGGTCTCAGCGGTTATGTCGGTAAAAATTGCAATTACATAAATAAGTGCGAACCAGACAAACACAAAAAAGCCCTTTCTTCCTCTTTCGTTTATGTATCTCCCTGCTATATTTGCTATTGAATCACCCCTGTGTCTCATTGAGGAGACAAGAACCGAAAAATCGTGAACCCCTCCAATGAATATTGAACCAATCACTATCCAGAGAAGAACAGGCAACCATCCGAAACTGATTCCTGCAATTATAGGACCTATTATTGGACCTGCACCTGCAATTGAAGAAAAGTGATGTCCGAAAAGAACTGCTCTGGGAGCTGGCACATAATCAACTCCATCATTCATAGTGTGAGATGGCGTTTGTCTTGAATCATCAATTTGAAAATTTTTTGATAGAAAAGAACCGTAAAGGAAATATGAAGTCAGCATTATGAGAAAAAGAGAAAAGAAGAGGATGGTCAGCATGGAATTACTTCTTTGATTCCTCTTCCAGCTTCTTCCTTATGTTTTCCTCCATCGCTTTGGTCATAATATTCACAAAGGGGGTGAAGAGTTCTATTGGAACAGGAAAAATGGTTGTTGAATTCTTTTCAGAAGCTATCTCGGTAAGAGTCTGCAGGAACCTCAACTGAATTGCCAGCGGATGTCTTGATATTATCTCTGATGCCATAGAAAGCTTTTCTGCTGCCTGATATTCACCCTCTGCACTTATCACCTTTGCCCTTCTTTCCCTCTCCGCCTCAGCCTGCTTTGCCATTGCCCTCTGCATCTCAGGTGGAAGGTCTATATGTTTGAGTTCAACTGCGGAAACCTTTATTCCCCATGGGTCTGTGTGCCTGTCAAGAATTTCCTGAAGCTTCATATTTATCTTCTCACGATGGGCAAGGAGTTCATCAAGTTCAGCCTCGCCACAAACACTTCTCAATGTGGTCTGGGAAAGCTGGGATGTCGCATACAGATAATTTTCCACCTCCGTCATTGCCTTATTCGGTTCAAGAACCCTGAAATAGACAACTGCGTTTACCTTTACAGAAACATTGTCTCTCGTTATGACATCCTGCGGAGGAACATCAAGCACAACTGTTCTCAAACTTACCTTGTAAAGCCTCTGAATGAGTGGCCATACATAAATGAGCCCCGGTCCCTTAGGCTTTGATCTCAATCTTCCGAGTGTAAAAATTACTCCCCTTTCATATTCATAAAGCCATTTCACTCCTGAAAGAAGAACTACAACGATAACAACAAGGACAAGTATCCATCCGCTCATATTACACCTCCTTTTTTATTCAAGTTTACAGGTATTTCTCAGGTTTGTCAAGAAAATGAACTCTTTAGATATATACCAGGGGTGTAATGGCATCTCATAAAATTATTTTTATATAAGTATTTTTCTTTTTTTATTCACAATATTGATAATTTCCTCTGCAATTTTTAATGAATCCTTTGCATCCTCTCGCTTTATGTCATCAAAATCTCCGTAATCAACATCTGTTCTCCTTGCAAGAAGTGTTTTGAATCCTTTCATAACCTCTGCGGGAAGGAGTCCTGTATTTATAAATTTTAAGCTCAAGACTGTAATAACTCCCTCATGGGTTTTGGGGTTTGCACCTTCAAGAATAAGAATTGACCTCATCGCATTTAGAACAGCATAATAAGCTCTGTTTACAGATGACCGGTATCGTTTCTCCTTAAAATTCGCCTGTGCATCTCTAAAAAATTCCATCGCTTTTTCCATACGGATATTCCTCAGAGCGATTTTTTCCTCCCGTCTAATTATCATATCAATATTCCTTCTTTTAAGATATTTTGATAAAAAGGAGAATTGTATTTTTTCTCCAATTCAAAAGAAGCATTATCTTTAATAAGTGGGGTGAAGAAGATTGATGATTTTAATTCTTCCTGAACAAATATATCCATAATTTTATGCTCCACCTCCGGAGTCCTGTTCTTTACCACAATAAGAACATCAAAATCGGACCATAATTCATGGTCTCCTCTAACACGGGAGCCGAAGGCATAAAATGAAACTAACCGATTCTTCAGTTTTTTCTCTAAATTCTTCTTTATTCTTTTCAATATCCTTTCTTCCCTTCTGTTCATTTTTTAATTTTACTTTAATTTTCCTTAGATTTCAAAAAAGATGTGCAACATTACCATCGCTTTTACAAATTTCTCTTTCATACCCGACGGCCCAAGCATTTACAAATCTATTTTACCTCCTTTTTCTTCCATATAAGATATATTGCCGGATAGACAATCAATTCCATCAAGAAGGATGTAAATATTCCGCCGACCATTGGTGCAGCAATGCGCTTCATA
>JBBIVP010000163.1:0-4515 GCA_037439705.1 bacterium | reverse complement strand
AAAACCGTGTATGCACCCGGGGGATTTGTTGTCTGGGGGGTATATGGAGGGGGCGTGGGGGGGGCGGTTGTGGGGGGCGGGGGTGGCGGCACTACAACTCCAGGACCAGATGGGTTCATGAGCAGCGGAGAATTTGACGCCGCGAGGGATGAGTATCTCAAAATTCTTGAAAAAAAACCACAAAACACAGATGCCCTATCAGGGGTTGTATTTGCAGACATACTATGGGCTGCTGATAAATTAAACAACATACTTACAAACTCTCTCCTTGCGGGTTCTTTGAGTCCCCAGGCCGATATCAATTTAGCGGACCTCGTTCTTGGCCTGGCTGGAACAAGCCTTTCTGAATTATCAGATAGAGTGGATGAGATAGATAACATGATTAAAAAAATTGAGGAGGTAGCAGGAGAAAAATTCACAAGGAACCTTCCAGAAGATGGAATCCCTGTCAAACTTGGAAAGGAACAATTGAATTCAACCATCGGAAACCTCTTCCTTGATGTTAGGCTTTACGGAAAGATAGGATTTCCTGAGATTGAGGGGGTTGGAGCGGTTGTCTCAGCAATCAAAGCATTATTAAACTTCCTGAACTCCCTTGATACCATAGTCCCTTCAACCTTTATAAGCAACATCCTGGATAACCTTGACCCCCTTACAAAAAGACTTGAAGAGGACCCGATAGGTCTTTTAAGGATGCTCCCAGTAATACTCGCATTTGGTGATAAGGAAAACTTCCTCTGCTGGAATCCTGATTCCACAAAAAAGGCCCTCTATTTTGAAATACCATCTGTCCTCTCCCTTGCCCTTCAAAGGCTATCAAATGTTCTTAAAAAAGCAGATGAGGTATTTGGACCAAATCCTGTTGACCAGACTGATTACCTTGTTGGGCTTTATGATGGTGGAGATGGAAAGCCGGGTGGAGGAGACGATTCTAAATCACCACCTGAAAGCGGAAGGGATTTTCTTAAACTAAATGTTGTGGGAAGGGCAAGGGATACGATGGACAGGGATTTTGATGGAGATGAGGAAGAAATTATAGATGAGGGTCAAGGTGGAGTGGAAGTAAAAATCTATTTCCCTTCTGGATTCAATCAGGATTTTCTAAATAAACTAAATGAAATTCTTAAAAAACTTTCAGACATCCTTTCTGGCAAATCAACAGAAACGAAGATATCAATTGATGACATAAACGATCTGCTTGAGCCACTTCAGATAGTAAAGGATAAGAATGGGAATGTAAAAAGACTTCCGAATGTCTTAAGGATTGACATATCAAAACTATTTGCTCAAAATGTCCCCTGCCTGAGAAATCTTCTTATTGAAGAAAAGGATGTGGAGGATCCTTATGACAAGCAACCAAAAAGGATGTGGGTTGTTGAGGGTGAAACAATGGCTACTTCTATTACAACCTATGCACAGAGTTATGTATTCACAGGAGATGTTGGTCACTTTGATGGTGAAATCCCTGCTGATGGAGCAGGACCAACAAATTACAACAATGAATACCCGAAAAAGAACACTGATACGATAGGGGTTATAACATCAGCACTTATATATGTAAAAATGAAAAACCCATCCCTTAACGGAGCCCTTGAAATTGACCTCTGTCCGTTGAAAGACTATCCTAATACAACAACAGCAGTGGCCACAAATTGTACTCCAGGCACTTTCTTAACTGCAACCCAGTTCTCCTTCAACAATGTCCTGGGAGCAGCACAGATTATATTTGAGGTTCCATATCTAAAAATAGAACTCCCGCAGATGTAAAAAATCATTTTGGGGGGTTTAAAACCCCCCATTTCTTTTTTTTAAAAAAATGATCCCATTAAGGGACAGAAATCCCGCTCGTTCTTTTCCTTTAATTACAATCCTGCTTATAATTTCAAACATCGTGATTTTTATATATGAAGTTTCACTTTCAGAAACAAAATTAAAAGAATTTATTTTTATATATGGAGCAATCCCTCAGGAACTGAGCAGGAGAATTGACCTTCCTCCGAAAACTCCAATTCCCCTTCCATTTACACTCATTACATCCATGTTCCTTCATGGAGGAATTCTTCACATTCTTGGAAATATGCTCTACCTCTGGATATTTGGGAACAATATAGAGGATACCCTTAGAAAAATAAGGTTTATAATTTTTTATATCCTCTGCGGAATATCTGCGAGCTTCACACACATACTTATGAATCCCCATTCTGATGTTCCGATGATAGGAGCAAGTGGAGCAATCTCGGGAATCCTTGGGGCTTATATGCTCCTTTATCCCTTTGCAATGGTTGATACACTTATCCCGTTCTTCTTTTTCTGGAGGATTGTCCCAATTCCCGCGTTCTTATTCATCCTTATATGGTTCTTGATGCAGATTGCAGGCGCCTCACAGACGGGCGGAAATATTGCATGGTTTGCCCACATAGGTGGATTCCTTTCAGGAATGGTCTTTCTTTTTATTTTCAGAAAAAGAAGGGTGAAAAAAACAAGAAAAATTTACCTTACCTGAATGTATTTCAAGAGAAACAGTGAAAGGTCAGGGTAATAGGTTATAATGAGGAGGGATAGAAGTAAAAGAAGAAGCCAAGGAATGGAAACTATGTAAAGTTTTATTACAGGCTCATTGAACCTGAAACTCGCAATGAAAAGACTTGTTCCAACAGGAGGGGTAATGTATCCTATGCTCAAATTTACCAGGAAAATTATTCCGAGATGAACAGGGTCTACACCAAAATAATTTCCTATGGGAGCAATAAGAGGAACGACAACCATTGTTGCTGAGAATATATCCATTGTGCATCCAACAATTAACAAAAATATGTTCAGGGCAAGAAGGAAGGAATACTTTGAGTGGAAGAATTTTTTCAGGAAATTCATTATCATCATTGGGACCTGCTGGTCAACGAGAAAATTGGCAAATCCGAGTGCAACCCCAAGAATGACAATTATACTGCCAATCATAGTCATACTTTCTTTCGCTATATTAGGAATCTTCTTTAAATGGATATCCCTTATTATGAATACCTCAACAACAAAGACATAAAATGCAGTAACTGCTGCTGCTTCATTTATTGTAAAGAGACCCGTGTATATACCTATTACTATCAAAAAAGGAAGTGGTGCCTCCCATATAATCTCCCTCAATGCTTTAAGAAAGTCCTTAAATGAAACTGCCTCGCTTTTTATCCCTTTTATGAAACTTATGTAAATGGAATAAGAACTCAATATTACTATAACAAGAATACCCGGGATGAGCCCTGCTACAAATAGTTTATCCACGCTAACGCCGCTTACAAGACCATAGATTATAACTGGAAGGGATGGGGGAAAAAGGATTCCGAGGCTTCCAGCAGTTGTTACTAAACCAAGGGAGAAATCTTCTGGATATTTTGCAGATAAAAGGGCTGGTAATAGAAGTCCTCCAAGTGCTATAATTGTAACACCAGAGGCACCTGTGAGGGCTGTAAATATGGATGATGCAACTATTGCAACAATTCCAAATCCACCAGGGAGCCACCCAACAAGGGCATTTGATATGTTAACGAGCCTCTGAGGAGCCCTGCTTTCTGCGAGGATGTATCCTGCAAATGTGAAGAGGGGAAGGGCAACAAAAACCGGTGCAGAAGCAAGTTTGTATATCTCCTGCACTATTATAGCGGGCTCAAGTCCTGCACCGAATTTAAAAGAATAAAGTGCTGCACTCCCCACAACAATAAACAGTGGAGCGCCAAAAAGAAGAAATAAAACGAGCAAAACAACAACAATGAGCGTCATCTCTTATCTCCTCCTGTCATCCCCTCCCATAGTTTAAATATCCCGTTTACAAAAAACCTTATACTCATTGATAAAAAACCTATTGGTATGATGAGCATCAGGATCCAGAGAGGAAGTTTAAGGGTCACTGACATCTCCATAAATTCCCTTTCCATCTTTGTAAAGCTCACTCCTGCAAGAAAGAGCAAAAAGGAAATGAATGAAGAAAAAATTAAAAGAATGGATTCAAAAAATGGTTTTATTTTCAAGGGGAGGGTTCTTGAAAATATATCTATGTTTATGTGTTTGTTCTTCTTGGTAGCGATGCTCGCTCCTATGAATCCAACCCATAGAACGATATGCCTTAAAAGGTCATCTGCCCATACAAAACCTATGTGAAAAATCAGTCTCAGGACAACCTGAAGAAATGAAAGGAATAGCATGACAATAATGAACAAAACTATAAAAAAGCTCTCAATCCATTCCAGAAAATTGTTTATATCATCAACTATCTTCCTCATTTTTGCCATCATTTCTCATTTTGAGTTCTGCCTGATACCTTAAAAATTACCTTCTGGTTATCAATTTGATTTTTTCCTCTTGCCTCAACTTCTCTACTCCAAAAGATGGGAAAAATATCCCATTCCTTTATAACTAAAAAATCAACTTCACCACTATTAAACATACTTTTATCAATAAATGCGGCAAGTAGCCTTTTTTCTTTTAATTTTTGTAAAAATTCCTCTCTTGGACTTCTCCGGGCTAAAT
>JBBIVP010000162.1:0-4599 GCA_037439705.1 bacterium | reverse complement strand
TAAAGAAAAGGAAAATCCTCTTTCTTCCAAGAGGGATGAAGGGATTAATCACAGGAGGATGTCTTATTCCTATTATCACGAGGATTAAAGCCCAGAAAAGCCATCCCGGCCACACATAAGTGCCTATCACTATAAGCCCTATTACAAAAAGAAAAGCAAAGATAGAATGTGCCCTTCCGAGCACTGAATAAAGTATGTGTCCCCCATCCGTCTGTCCAACAGGAATCAGGTTCATAGCAGTAACGAGCAAACCGAGCCAGCCTGCAAATGCAACAGGTCCCAAAAGGATATCGTGTCCTTCAGAGATATTTCCCTTTACAATTTTTATTATTATTTCCATAGCAAAATTTGTCCCTAGGGAAACTCCACCTCCCACCTGATGGGGTGGAATCACTTTTGATGTCTTTATTCAGAATATAAGCGCTATTATTGAAGCGATAAATCCTGAAAAATGTCCTGCAAAGCCTATATCAAATAGAATCCTCCTGTTGGGAATTGGACTCTTCATCTTTATAAATGCACCGAATGTTCCTATAAGATTGGGAGCAGGGATAAAATAAGGAAAGGTAACGCGAACTCCGTAATACCTGCTGGTTATAAAATGTCCCATTTCATGCACAAAAAGAACTCCCATCAAAGAAATGGAATATGGAAATCCTTTTTTCAAACCGGAAAACGTCAAGGGATCCCCCCCTTCCATCATTGCTCCAAAAAATGTGGTTGTAAGAAAAGTAAGGATTAAAAGAAAAATGTGAACGGGTTTTATCTCTTCTTTTTCGTATAAATACTCGGGATAATAATAGCCGTTTTCTCTCACTCAAATTTTTCAAATACCCCCGGCGCGAATTGAACGCGCGACCTAGGGATTAGGAATCCCTCGCTCTATCCTACTGAGCTACGGGGGCGTTTTAAAGCATTATAAAAAAATTTTCCTCATTATGCAAACAGACGGCGTAAAATTGTTTGTTCCCCTTTTACATAAAAAATGAAAGCTGAACTCAATTTAAATTGAAAAGGAGAGGAGATTTTCTTAAAATAAATTCTGCCGGGTTCTGCGGATGGAAAAAACCTGTGAACCCCGTCAGGGCCGGAAGGCAGCAGCGGTAAGCAGGAATTCCATTGCGCAGTTTACCCGGCAGTTTAATATAAGAAAATGAATTACCCTCTGGCAAGAAAATATAGACCCCTCACTTTATCAGAAGTAGTTGGGCAGTTTCATATCGTTCAAACACTATCAAATATTATAAAAAGTGGGAAAATCCACCATGCATATCTTTTTACAGGTCCAAGAGGAATAGGAAAAACGACGGTTGCAAGAATACTCGCAAAAACCCAGAACTGCGATAAAGGTCCAACCACCGAACCATGCAATTCCTGTGATGTGTGCATTGAGATAAATCAGGGAACTTCAATGAACATCCTTGAAATAGATGGTGCAAGTTATACTGGAGTGGACGATGTAAGGGAAATAAGGGATAACCTTCAGGTCCTTCCCACAAAAGGAAGATACAGGATGTATATAATTGACGAAGTCCACATGCTTTCCATAAGCGCTTTCAATGCACTTCTAAAAATTCTTGAAGAACCTCCATTACATGTAATATTTGTCCTTGCCACCACTGAACCCCACAAACTCCCTTCAACAGTAATTTCAAGATGCCTCCGGTTTACCTTCGTCCCTCTATCCGACGAGGAAATAATTGCCCATCTCAAGAAAATTTCACAGAAAGAGGGAATAAAAATAGAGGATTCAGCGCTGAGACTCATTGCAGTAGAATCCGAAGGAAGCGTAAGAGATGCATTGAGTATGCTTGATCAGGTATCAAGTTTTTCAGATAACATCACTCAAGAAGATGTAATAAAATGCTTCGGCATACTTCCTGAATCAAAAATTTTGAAAATAGCCGAACTCTCCATAAAAGGGGATGAAAGGATTTTGAGTGAAGTTAGAGAACTTTATACAACTGGAATAGACACAGGAAAATTCTGTTCACACCTTCTACAGATTATAAGGGATGCCCTTGTGTTTTCAATGACAAACGACGAAAGCCTTATTTCAGGAACCCCTTCATACAGGAAGAAAATTGAAGAACTTGCAAATCTTACCCAGCAACGACGGGTTATGATGGTATTTGACGTTCTGTCATCAGGTATTGAAAGCGCATTAAGATCTCCTTTCACCAAAAGCATGCTTGATGTCACATTTATGAAATTGTGCTCTCTCCAGGAAAAACCAGAGGTGGCTAATGAAAAAACAGAAACTCCTAAAGAAAACAATACACTTCATCCGTTCTTGAAACCCCTTCTAAAGGAATATGGAGCAACTCTAATTAATGTAGAAAAAAGGAAGAAATGAAAAAAAAGAATCCATTTTTCTCATTAATAGAAAGTTTGAAAATTCTTCCGGGAGTGGGCGAAAAAACTGCCATGAGGTATGCGGTTCATCTAATGAACGAGAACAGGGAGAAAGTAATGAAACTTGCTAAAGACATAATGGACCTGAAGGAAAAAATTAAACTCTGTGAGGAATGCGGATACATAAAATGGGAAAATACCTGTGAATTCTGTTCCGATGAGAAAAGGGAAAACACATTATGTATTGTAGAAGATATTTCCTCCGTAATTGCTATTGAAAAATCAGGAGTATATAAAGGACATTATCACATACTTCACGGCATAATCTCCCTGGAAAATGAAGAGATCCTTGAGAGGGTAAAGCGACTGATTGAAAGGATAAAGAAGAAAAAATTTAAAGAGATAATTATAGCAACAAATCCAACCGTTGAAGGAGATGCGACTGCATTTTACATAAAGGAAAAGATAAGAGAGGTTTCCGATGTAAAACTGCTGAAAATAACCTCAGGAATTCCTGTTGGTGGTTCAATAGATATGATGGACGAAATGACCATCTCCCAATCTTTCAAATACAGATTAGAATTCTGATTTTTTATAATTTCTGAAAGGGGTCTGCTTTCGTCCTTATGGAATAGAAATTGGAGGGGGGGCGATGTAATGTGGTGAAAGAGAAAAAATGTCGTCTTCACCTTCCCTTTTATAATCAAAAATTGCAAGGGAGCATAAGGTATGAGCCAAAGGGTATTGAAGGAAAGGAGTTTCAATTTTTTTGTTAGAGGCAAATGCTTCTTTAAACCTGCTTATTCCCTCTCCCACAAGAATTCCATCCTCTGCTATTTTTGAAAACTCATGAGGAAGAAATAATCCATCATCTAATTCCTTTATAAGAACTCCTTCTCTCCATGAATAACACCCTCCATAAACAAATCCTCTTTTTGCATCAATGACAGGATAAATTTTTGAATTGAAAAATAAACCACCTGCAAGAACCTTTAATGAAGAAATCCCCTTTATGGGTTTTTTGTAAGTAAAACATATACCCTTGGCAAATCCAAGCCCTATTCTCAAACCCGTGAAAGAACCGGGACCGATGGAAACTGCAACAAGGTCAATATCATTCATTGTAAATTCCCCTTCATTAAAAATTAAAGATAGATATTTGTGAAGAAGGGATATATGTCCTTTCTGAGAAAACCAGATAAATTCTCTTAATATCTTCTCTCCATCAACAATGGCAATACTGCCCTGAGAAGTTGATACCTCTATGCCGAGAACTTTCACCTTTTAAAAAGGGTATAGACCAGATCGTTGTAAAGGGCAAAAAGGAGTAAAAGAAAAAGCAAAAAAAATCCAAAAATCTGTATCGCAACCCTAAATTTATAAGGAAGTTCCCTTCTCACAACCATTTCAAAAAGAGAGATAAGGATGAGACCCCCATCAAGGGCAGGAACAGGAAGGAGGTTCAATATGGCAAGATTAACCGAAATAAGAGCAAGGAGATAGAAAAACTTCCTCCAACTTTCCTTTCCAGCTTCTCCTGCTGTTTTCATTATAAAAATAGGGCCCCTCAGTTCGGAAACTGGAATTTTGCCGGTTATAAGCCCTCCAATCGCCTTGAAGGTAGCACCTGCCATCAAAAAACTTATTTTTGTTCCGCTAAAAATGGATTGAAAAAAGCCCTTTCTTATTCTTTTCGTCCTGTCAGAAGGTTTTATCCCGACAATAAATCTTTCCTTTTCTTCTCCTTCCATTTTTTCTATAACCGGTCTTATCCTGAAAGAAAGTTTCTCTCCCCCTCTCTCTATTACAAAGGTTAACTCCCTGTCTCCATACTTATTAATTGTATTGTAAATATCACTCCAGACCTCAATTTTATTCCCCTCAATTTCAAGAACGAGATCGCCGGGAAGAATCCCTGCTTTTTCTGCTGGATACCCTTTCATAACCTCTCCAACATAAGGAAGGAAAACTTCATGCCCTATCCATTCTAAGAAAATGCAGAAAAAAATTGCGGTAATGAAATTGAAAAATGAGCCTGCAAACGCAATAACTGCCCTTGTGGAAGGAGGTTTTGATAAATATGACCCGGGAAGGTCTTTTTCGTCAGGATACTCGCCAAAAAGTCTCACATATCCTCCAAAAGGAATCAGCGAAAGGGCATATTCTGTTTCCTTTCTTCTTATCTTCAAAATCGCCGGTCCAAATCCTATGGAAAATTTTTTCACCCTCACTTTCATCATTCTT
>JBBIVP010000161.1:0-4665 GCA_037439705.1 bacterium | reverse complement strand
TTCTATATCATATCCATATTTTGTCCCGTCCCTGTCCATGCTTGTTAAAAGTATCTCACCTGCTCCCCTTTTCTCCACCTCCACTGCCCATTTGAGCGCATCCAATCCAGTTGGTTTTCTCCCTCCATATGTATAAACCTCCCATCCATCTCCTTTTTTCTTACTATCAATTGCAACGATGATGCACTGTGAACCAAATTTTTCACTGGCTTTATTTATAAAAGATGGGTCTTCAACAGCCTGAGTATTTATAGAAACCCTATCAGCACCTGCAAGGAGCAAATCCCTGATATCATCAATGGTTCTTATCCCACCTCCCACAAGAAGTGGCATTGATATCCTTTCAGCAGTTCTTTCAACCACCTTTATCATGGTTTTTCGTCCTTCATAAGAAGCTGTTATATCAAGAAAACATAATTCATCGGCGAGTTCTTTTTCATATATTTCTGCATTCTCCGCAGGGTCTCCTGCATCCCTCAGGTTCACGAAGTTTATACCCTTTACCACCCTTCCGTCTTTCACATCAAGACAGGGAATTATTCGCACCGCAAGCATTTTACTGCCTCGCTATTGAAATTAATGTTTTGAAATCCAGTTGCCCATCATATAATGCCTTTCCTATTATAACCCCCTTAATTTTTTTGTTACCCGAACTCTTTAAAATTTTTATGTCCTCGTATCTTGAAATTCCGCCTGCCAAATACACATCCTTCTTAACAATTTCCATAAATTTTTCTAAACCCTTTATGTCCATTCCTTTAAGAGTGCCATCCCTTTCTATATTCGTAAATATGTATCCACCAATTGGAAGTTCGTCTGTAATTCTCAAGAAAAAATTCAAATCAAGGTCCACCAGATTTTTCCATCCATTAATACCAATTTTACCTTTCTTTACATCAATGGAAAGAAGGATTTTTCCGCTGAAAGAAAAAGCAAGCTCCCTGAAAAATCCCATATCTTTTATAGCAACCGTTGAGATTATAACATTTTTAGCCCCCGCTCCAAGAAACCTTTCCACATCCTCTACCCTCCTTATCCCTCCTCCTACCTGAACAGGAATTTTTACGGTTTTAATTATTTCTTTTATTATTTCAAAATTCACAGGTCTGCCACTGAAAGCGCCATCAAGATCGACCACATGGAGTCTCTCCGCCCCCTGCGATTGCCAAAAAATTGCTGCTTCTACTGGAGAAAGGTTATAAAAAAACACCTTCTCCTCTTTTCCTTTGTAAAGCCTCACACATCTTCCTTCTTTTATGTCAACTGCTGGAATTATTATCATAACTTTCTGTTTATCCTCTCTATTTTTTTACATGCTCCACTTTTTGAAATCTCCAGAAACGCACCCTGCACCTCCACGGTTTTCCCCTCTGCAGGTTTTAACTTCTTGGGAATATGAAAGAGAAACCTCTCAATAGCAATGCTTGCATCCATTCCAATGACTGAATTCACATCACCTGCCATTCCTATATCTGTGATAAATCCAGTCCATTCGTTCAAAATTTTTTCGTCCGCTGTCTGAACATGCGTATGGGTTCCTATAACAGCAGAAACCTCTCCTGCAAGATAAAGCCCCATTGCCATCTTTTCAGAAGTGGCTTCTGCATGGAAATCTACGATTATCACATTTGTTTCCTTTTTTATTTCCTGAATAATTTCCTTTGCCTTTCTGAAAGGACAATCAAGTGGTTCCATAAAAACCCTTCCAGCAAGATTAATAATGCCCACCTTTCCATTTTTTGTTTCCACAATTTTCCAGCCCGCTCCTGGGACCCCATCAGGGTAGTTGGCGGGTCTGACAAGATTTTTTTTCTCGCCCATGAATTTTAAAATATCCTTTTTGTCCCATATATGATTTCCGGAAGTAAAAAAATCAATTCCGGCTTCCTCCAGTTCCTTCAGGGCATCAGCAGTTGCTCCAAATCCACCTGCGACATTTTCACAATTCGCAATTACTAAATCAGGAAAATACTCCTTTTTTATTTCTGGCAAAATTTTTGAAATGGCAATTCTTCCGGGCTTTCCAATCACATCCCCTATAAAAATTATCCTTATATTTTCGTCCATATGTGAGATATTATCACAATGAGATTTTTAATTAAAAATGCGAAAGTCTTAATACAAATTATTTCCTAAATTTTCATTTTGCATTTTATATTATATAATCCCTTCCCTTCCCAGCCTCTTCACATATATAACACCTGATACGCTTTCTATGGAATCAATAACTTTTTTTAATTCAGATATATTCCTCACCGAAACCCTGAATCTGCCCTCCGCATTGCCAGATTTATTAAGCCACATCTTCATATTGGTTATATTTACCTTGTGTTTTGAGATATTACTTGATATATCAGCAAGCAAACCTGGTCTGTCTATTCCGATAACCTGAAGAACTGCCTCCATTCCACCTATATCGCTCTTTCCCCATTCTACCATAACTCTCATCTCATCAGGCACATCCCTTATCTTTGAACATCTTATATGATGGACTGAAAGCCCTCCCCTTTTTGTGATTATTCCCACAATTGGCTCATCCGGAATGGGACTACAGCACTTTGCAATGCGAAAAGAAATTCCCCTTTCTCCTGCTACGATAACCTCTCCTTCCCTTATCCCTCTTTTCTCATAAACCTCTTCCTTTTTCCCAGGAAATACCGCAGATAAAAGATTAGATGGAAAGATAACTCTTGAACCTATTTTTTCAAAAAGTTCATCCATTGAACGAACCTTTCCCTCTGAAAGAAACCTTTCTTTTACATTCTCATCCTCAAGTATATTTTTTGATAGACCTGCTTTTTTCATCTCCTTCAACAGATGTCCCCTACCCATTTCTCTCATCATTTCCTTTTCTTCCTTCTTGAGGAAGGACTTAATTTTGGTTCTCGCCCTCTCCGTAACCACAAACTTGAGCCAATCCCTCCTCGGTTTCTGATTTTTTGATGTAATTATTTCAACGCTATCCCCTGTATTTAGTTGGTGGTCAAGTGGAACCATAACACCATTTACCTTTGCACCCACACAGGTATTTCCAAGCTCTGTGTGTATGTAATAGGCAAAATCAACAGGAGTGGAACCAATTGGAAGTTCTATAACATCGCCTTTGGGAGTGAAAACATATATTTCTTTTGAAAAAATATCTTCCTTTACAGCCTCAACAAATTCAAGTGCATTGGAATAGTCATTTTTTGCTTCTACTAAATATCTGAGCCACACATACTTTTTAATCTCCTCTTCTGAAATTTTTTCACCTCCTTTATATATCCAGTGAGCTGCTATTCCTTCTTCAGCCTCTTTGTGCATTTCGTATGTCCTTATCTGAATTTCTATCCTTTTTCGTTCAGGACCTATCACCACAGTATGCATGTAACTATAATTATTTATTTTCGGAAGGGCTATGTAGTCCTTCACGCTTCCAGGAACAGGACTAAAGAAAGAATTAACGAATCCAAGAACATGGTAACAGGTTGGTATATCATCAACAATTATCCTGAACGCAAACATATCATGCACTCCCAGTACATCTGTTTGATACTTTTCCATTTTTTTATATATTCCGTATATATGTTTGAACCTGCCCTGTACCTCAGCCTTTACTCCATTCTCCTCAAGTTTTCTTTTTATCAGTTCCGAAACTTTTCTTATGTATTCCTCAGCCTTCGGTTTAATTGAAGCGAGAGCATTCTTTATCTTTTGATAAATTTCAGGTTTTAAATAAGAAAAAGCGAGGTCTTCTAATTCTGCTTTCAGCCAGTATATACCAAGCCTGTGGGCAATTGGAACATATATTTCCATAGTTTCAGAAGAAATTTCCAGTTGTTTTTCAGGAGAAAGTGCTGAAAGCGTTTGCATATTATGTAATCTATCCGCAAGTTTTATAAGAATTACTCTTATGTCTTTACTCATTGCAAAAAGCATCTTTCTAAAGTTTTCAGCCTCCCTAATTTTTTTACTTTTATACTGGTAAGAAGAGAGCTTTGTCAGAGAATCCACCAAAAATGCTACATTTTCTCCAAATTCTTTTTTTATTTCATCAATTGTCACAGATGTATCTTCTGCCACATCGTGAAGAAGCGCAGCAGCAACGCAGATTTCATCTAAATGTAAACGAGTGGTTATTTCTGCCACACTTAAAGGATGACTCATAAATTCTGAACCATCTTTCCTGAACTGCTTTTCGTGGTAATTTTTTGCAAAATTGTATGCTTTTTCTATCAGATCAAAATTAGTGTCCTCCTTATACTCCCTCAGCTTCCTCTTAATTTCCTCTATATCAGGCACAATAAATCCTTATTTTCCTTTCCGTTCTTTAAGTATAGTTTTTGATTCCCTTTCCTCCTTTTCTCTTTTCACTAATTTCACCTTTCCTTCTGCAATTTCTCTCAAAGCCATTATTACTTCTTTGTTATTATCTTTGTTTTCTATCAACGGCTTTATTCCAGACATCAGTTTTAGCGCCCTTTCTATTGCTGCTCTTGTTAGAAGATATTTATTTGGAATTTTCTGGAGTTCCTTTTCTATTGTAATCCTCGCCATTTTTCCATCTCCCTTTTTTGTTTTTAAATATTTATAATCCAGATAAATCCTCAAGTCAAATTTTGCCCTTTATCTCCATTCCTCCGGATTCCATAATGGGTTTCCCCTGACCATTGTGTTCTCTTTAAA
>JBBIVP010000160.1:0-4715 GCA_037439705.1 bacterium | reverse complement strand
AGGAGGTATACATAATGACATATATTTCAAATAGATTTAATTATGAGGAAAGACGATTTTTATCTTTTTAAGGCGAAAAGACCCTGATAAATGTAAAAAATCATTTTCCCTGAGACACAAAGGCAGAATCAGACATCCACACAAAAAGAAAGGTTTGTTGAAAAGCCCTTAAAAATTGAATAATATCTTACAAAATTGAAATGGAGAAATTTATGGAAGCCGATATAAGCCTTGAAAAAATAAAAAATGAGATTGAGAAAGAAATAAAAGAAGTAAAGAATTTAGACCAGTTTCTGAGATTGAAATCAAAATATATCGGCAGAAAGGAAAGTCTCCTCACAACCCTGAAGGAAAAACTCAAATCCGCACCACCTGAGGAGAAAAGAACCCTCGGCTTGAAGTTCAATGAAATAAAGGATTTTCTTGAGGAATTTTTCAAAAGAAAGGAAAGTGAATTCAAAATAAAGAAAGAGGGAGCGGTTGATATAACCCTTCCAGGGTTAATCCGTGCTCCCGGAAGGTTTCATCCTGTGTCCCAGGTTATGGATGAAATAATAGAGATATTCAGGAGCATGAACTTTGATGTGGCGGAGGGTCCTGAAGTGGAGACAGACTTTTTCAATTTTGAGGCATTGAACATACCTAAATGGCATCCGGCAAGGGATATGCAGGACACCCTTTACATAGATGGAGACAGACTTTTGAGAACCCACACATCTCCTGTTCAGATAAGGGTGATGATGGCAAGAAAACCTCCTGTAAGAATCATAGCCCCCGGGAGGGTTTACAGAAGGGATTCAGATGTGTCTCACACACCAATGTTCCATCAGGTTGAAGGATTATATGTGTATAAGGATGTGAAATTCATCCATCTCAAGGGAACTATTGAAATTTTTCTAAAAGCCCTGTTCGGAGAAGAAACAAGGATAAGGTTCAGACCAAGTTATTTCCCTTTTACCGAACCTTCCGCAGAGGTTGATATAGGGTGCGTGTTATGCGGAGGAGATGGGTGCAGGGTGTGTGGTACCGGGTGGCTTGAAATAATGGGATGTGGAATGGTCCATCCAAATGTTTTCAGGGCAGTTGGATATCCGGAAGACATACAGGGATACGCTTTTGGACTGGGAGTTGAAAGACTTGCCATGCTCAAGTTCAGAATAAATGACATAAGACTTCTTTTTGAAAACGATATAAGGTTTTTGAGACAGTTTTAGATGATAATAAGTTTAAAC
This sequence comes from bacterium, assembly GCA_037439705.1. Taxonomy (GTDB): domain Bacteria; phylum JBBIVP01; class JBBIVP01; order JBBIVP01; family JBBIVP01; genus JBBIVP01. The sequence continues at coordinate 3,483 of JBBIVP010000160.1, read as the reverse complement.
TGGCTAAAAGAGATTGTGGATATAGATGGAATTGAAGAAAAAATACCTGATGCCCTTACAAATGCTGGGTTTGAAGTTGAAGAGGTAAAAAAAATAAAACCTGATTTTTCAGGAGTTATTACTGCAAGAATTAAGAAGATAAAACCTCATCCCTCGGCGGATAAACTCACCCTGTGCGAGGTAGATACCGGAAAAGAGAACCTTTCTATTGTCTGCGGAGCGAAAAACATGAAAGAAGGAGATATATGCCCTCTTGCCCTTCCAGGTTCAGTTCTACCAGGAGGAATAAAAATTGAAAAGAAAAAAATAAGAGGAGAGATTTCATACGGCATGCTATGTTCTGAAAAAGAGCTCGGTCTTGGTGAGGATGAGAGTGGAATAATGATTTTTCCTCATGACACCGAAGTTGGGGTAGACCTCACAAAAATCTTCAAAGAGGACACTATAATGGACATATCGGTCCCACCGAACAGGGGAGATTGCTTGAGCCATATTGGAATTGCGCGAGAAATTTCTGCACTATTTAGAAGGAAAATGGTTGAGCCCGAAATTTTTGAAGAGTTTCCCGCTATTGAAGGGGAGATAACAGAAATAGGGGAAATGGAAGGGTGTCCGTTTTATATGGGAGCAATCCTGGAAAACATCAGGGTTTCAAAACCACCTTTATGGGTTTTTGCAAAACTCAAATCCATAGGTGTGAGGTCCATAAATAATATAGTGGATATAACCAATTATGTCCTTTTTGAAATGGGACAACCTCTTCACGCCTTTGATTTTGAAAAAATAGAAGGCGGAATGATAAAGGTGAGAAGGGGAAGAAATGGTGAAAAAATTATTACCATAGACCACAGGGAAAGAAATGTGGATGAAGATATTCTCTTGATATGCGACAGAGAAAAGCCTCAGGCAGTGGCTGGAATTATGGGAGGATTGGAGTCAGAAGTTACCGATGAAACAGAGATAGTATTTCTTGAAAGTGCCTTCTTCTCACCTATATTCATAAGAAGGGGAGGTAAAAAACTTGGAATATCTTCTGAAGCATCTTATAGATTTGAAAGAGGAGTTGACCCTATGGGAGTGGAAAAAGGTTTGAGGAGGGTAATTTTTTTGATAAAGAGTATATTCCAGGATTGCTCAATAAAAGGTATTTTCAAGAAGGGAGAACCTCCATTGAGAAAAATCTCCATATTTTATCCTTTTTCTTTCAGTGAAAAGTTTCTCGGAATTGATGTAGAAAAAGAAGTGGTAAAGGATGTTATGAAAAATCTAAAATTTGAAGTAACGGAAAAGGAAGATGGACTGGAACTCATTTCTCCATCCTTCAGACACGATATAATGCTTAAAGAAGATATTGCAGAGGAAATAGCAAGAATAATTGGTTACGACAAAATTCCATCAATTCCACCTCCTATCTTTCCTCAAATAATAAAAACGGGGAAAACAGAAAAAATAAAAATGATAAAGAACTATCTTAATTCTCTTGGATTTAATGAGGGAATATTTTACAGTTTCATAGGCGAGGAGTTTTTTAAAAAAACTGGATTTAAAGGTGAAGCGGTAAGAATCATAAACCCGCTTTCTCAGGACATAAACATTTTAAGACCGTCCCCCTGTTTCAGCATTCTGAAGGGTTTGATTCAAAACTACAGACAGAAGGTTATGAATGTAATGCTTTATGAAGTTGGAAAGGGGTTTTACAAAGAAGGAAATGAAATAAAAGAAAAACTTCATATCGCCGGTGGATTCTATGGTAACCCCGTGGAGGAGCTATGGAAGAAGAAAGGAAGCGGTTTCTTTTTCTTAAAAGGAGTGGTTGAAGGAATTCTTTCAATTTTGAAGGTGAAAGAAAAAAGGATAGAAAAAATGGAATCACTGTTATTTATGGAGGGCGAATCTGCAAGAATTTTAAAAGAAGAGAAGGAGATAGGTATCTTAGGAAGGGTGAATCAAAGAATACTGAAAGAACTGGAAGTTGATGAAGACCTTGAAGTCTTCCTTTTTGATATATACCTTGAATTCCTCCTCGGAGAGATGGAAGAAATTCCTGTGTATAAAGAATTCAGCCGATTCCCGCCCCTTCTTAGAGACCTTTCCATTGTCCTGGACGAAAAAATCACATGGGAAGATGTGAAAAGGGCGGTATGTGAAAAAGCAGGTAATCTAATTGAGGAAATTTCCCTGTTTGACCTTTACAGGGATGAAAAAATTGGTGAGGGAAAGAAGAGCATAAGTTTTCACATCGTTTTAAGAAGTTCGGATTCAACATTAAACGATGAATCTGTTCAATCACTTATCAACGAAGTCCTTTCTTACCTAAAAGAAAAATTCGGGGCGGAATTGAGAAAATAGTTAAGAATTTCAGGTTATGCTCTTTGAAAAAGGAGGGGGTATTTTTGTAGGGTGATGCCTGAAAAAATAAAATGTTTGAGTGCTCTGGTATATTGTGATAAAATGGGATAAGAACTTGAGGGTTTAAATAGTGATTAAAATTTTGTGTTTTTTAATGGTGGTTGGGTATCACGTTGAAGAGCTTTCTCTGCTGAATGTTGACGATACAGATATAGGAGACAATAAGCATTTTAAAGAAGAGTGGGTTCCTGTAGTTATGAACATTTTTATTCCTCCTTTTACACTTATTACGGGAACAGCCATTGGCGCTGCAATTGCTTCTGAGCCGGTTGGTGAATGGGTGAGCTATTCGTGGGCTCTTTTGCCCCTTGCACTGACGATTACTACCATCCCAGCGCACATATATGTTGGGGACAACATTGCCAAAACAATCATTATTCCCTTTGGAAAACTTCTCTGGACAGGCGTATTTCTAACAGCATCCGCATTCTGCGCTCTTCAAGGGTTATGTGCTCTTGAGGGAAACGAAGATTGTGCTCCGCCTGAGGAGACCTGCTGGGCTTACTATATGATAGGTGCAGTCCCGACCTTTATAATTTACATATGGGAAACATTTGATGCTGTTTCAAAGGTTAAAGAGTATAATAGAAAGTTGAGAGAAAGCAGGCTTTACATTACACCTTTTGCTTTGAAAAATGGTTTTGGGATGGGAATAGGACTGAAGTTTTGAACTTTTTCTCATTTCGTGATAAAAATGTTTCTATAACCTTACTTTTGTCATTGTGCAACAAAAAATTTAACCACTATCTACACCCTTCACTTTCCTCCTTTCAACTGTTATTATCCACCTTTCCATGGTAACATCAAATTTTTGATTTCTGAAGATTTTCTCCTTATAGTTTAATTATTGGCTGGCACTCCTTGCAAAGATGGATGAAAGGGCTGAAAAGAGGCACAGGGAACTTAAGGAAGGTAAAAAATAGAAATATAAAATACATCATAAGAGGAGGTCTGGAAAAAAAGTATAAGCTCGCCCTCCTCCGTTGATATTAGAAAACCTAACTATCATTTTTTTAAATTATTCTTTAATTATTCTTTTTCCTCTTCCTCTATCACTTTAAAAGAGGATTTTCC
>JBBIVP010000159.1:0-4846 GCA_037439705.1 bacterium | reverse complement strand
TTATCAACACCATTAGCACGAAGGAGAAATGGATCGGCAAAACTTAATATCACAACTGCTAAAATTTTATTAAATTTTATCATTAAATTTCTTTTATCCATTCTGTCAAAAATATACAATAAATAATTCCCTATTCAATTAATTCTTTTTTATTACCCCCTTTTTTCTTATGTATCCTACTAAATAAAAAGAACCTCCGATAAGAAGGGGAAGATTTGAAGTCATTGCAGTCCTCCAGGCGTCTTCAAATCCTTCAACTGGATCTCTGTAAATCCTCTCCGTCCAATAAGAATAATCTTCTGGATTCCAGCTCCTCTCTGATGGTAGTTCTGTAAGAAAAAGAGCCGTTGATATGTTCTCAAAAAATGGCAGTAAATTTTCAGGCTTCTTGTCTTTCATAAATCCCAGAAGTGAAACAACTTTTTTGATTTTCAACTCTTTTTTGATGAATTTAACGAGGTTTTTTACCGCTTCTAAATTATGCCCTCCATCCATAATAATTGGTGGAGAGGTGGGAAAAACTTCACACCTTCCGTGCCATTTCATGTTTGATATTATATCCTCACACATTTCCTGATTTACATGGATTCCGAGGAGTTCAGAAGCGAAAATCGCTATTCCAAAATCTCTGAGAAGTATAAATGGATAAAACTCTGGAATGGAGAATTTGAAAGAATTAAATCCTCTGTAAAAGGCAATCCTATCCTGTTTTTTTATAGAAAAATGTTTCCCGTAAATGTAAAGGGTCGCGGGTCTTTTTTCCATTATGGCAGAAATCAAGGGCTTTCTGTTTTCACCCGCAATTACCTTCCCATTTTCCCTCACTATCCCTGCCTTTTCTATTGCTATATTTTTCAAACCTTTACCGAGATATTCCTCATGATCATACCCTATGCTGACAATTATAGAAAGTAATGGTTCAGCAATGTTAGTGGCATCAAGCCTCCCTCCCATTCCAACCTCAAGGACCCCGTAGTCAATTTTTCTTCTTTTAAAAATGAGAAACGCGCAAGCGGTAAGGACCTCAAAATATGTAAGTTCAACTCCGCAGGTTTCTTTCGCTTTAAGAATTTCATCAAGGGATTTTCCCAGCTCTCCCTCAGTAATTTCCCTCCCATCAATGGAGATTCTTTCTGTGATTCTTTCAAGGTGGGGTGAAATGAAAAGCCCTGTTTTTTTCCCGGCTCTGAGAAGAATTTCGCTTAATGCCTTTGCCACTGTTCCTTTTCCGTTCGTTCCTCCTACAAGGATAGCTGAGAAAGAATTCTGAGGTTCTTTCAAGAAAGATAATACCCTTTTTATTCGGTCCAGCCCGAGGTTCATCTTCCATTCAAACTTATTTTTCAAAAGGGGATGTTCTTCAATTCCCATTTATTTTGTAAGAAGGTGAAATAACTTTGATATTTTGTTTTTCAGTTCCTTTCTTTCAGATATTAAATCCACCATTCCTTTTTCAAGGAGGAATTCAGACTTCTGAAAACCCGGAGGAAGGCTTTCTCCTATGGTCTGTTCAATTACCCTTGGTCCTGCAAATCCTATAAGGGATTTCGGTTCCGCAATAACTATATCCGCAAGAAATGCAAAGCTTGCTGCGACACCACCAGTGGTTGGGTCGCTTAGCACCGATATATACGGCTTTTTACAGTTTTTTTTAAAATAACTCACCGCTGCTACAGTCTTTGCCATCTGCATGAGCGAAAACATCCCCTCCTGCATTCTTGCTCCTCCGGAGGATATTACCAGAAGAACTGACAGTTTTTCAATTACAGCATTTTCAAAGAGATTAGCGATTTTTTCTCCAACTACAATTCCCATACTTCCTCCCATAAAGGAAAACTCAAAAATCCCTATAAAACACTCCCATCCGTTAATTTTCCCTTTCCCTGTTATGATTGCTTCTTCTACGCCAGTGGTTTCCTGTGAGGCTTTTATCCTGCTTTCATAAGGAAGGATATCTTTAAAGCCAAGAACATCAACGGGTTTCATCTTAAATTTTTCTTCAAAAGTCTCTTTATCAACTAAAAGCTCAAGCCATTCCTTCCAGGATAGTCTGTGATGGTAATTGCATTTCGGGCAAACTTTAAAGTTTTTCAAAAAATCCGGTTTGTAAACTATTTCTCCGCACTCAGGACATTTCATCCATAAATCAGGAGGAACTTTTCCTTTAAAAAGCCTTTTGTTTTCTGTGGATTCAAACATTTATACCCTGATAATAGTTTCCTGCTCTGCCAGATAAAGGTTTGGATGGTTTAATTCCTTTAACTCCTTTTTAAGAATATCTATAAAATTTGGTTTCAGATGGTAAACATATATGTCAATCTTTTTTTTCAATTTTTTGAGCTCTTCTTTGAGGAGAGCAGGAGTAAGGTGTCGGGATGCTTCAGCCACTTTCTCCATGGAATTCGGGAAGGAGGTTTCAATAAAAATAGCTTTAAGGAATCTGGTTTTATTTGCCTCTTCCCAGAATTTGTTCGTGATGAAGGTGTCTCCTGAAAAAGCTACTGCAGATTTTCCATCCGAGATGAAATAACCCACTGAATCAACCACATGATTTGTTTTTGTAGCTTTTATCCTCAGGGAATTGATTTTATATACCCTATCCGCCTTTATTGAAAGAAATTTGAGCACCGGATTCTTTTTTGACGGAAGGATTCTGAAATCAGGCCATATATAATCGTTTATTATGTGGGTTTCAATTTCTTTCAGTACCCTTTTTTCAGCAACTATTTTGAGAGGCTCTTTGTGATTTCCTATTATGTTATCAGCAACAAAGGGAATATCTTTTATGTGGTCAAGATGGGCATGTGTTATAAGGATGTGCCTGAGCTTTCTTTGTTCTTCTATTGTAAGGGTAGAGGTTATAGCCCCAGCATCAAGAACAACTTCTTCGTTTATAAGAAAACTTGGACTCCTGAAGCCTTTAGCCTCCCCGCCATAACATCCCAGGATTTTTATTTCCATTACATTTCTCCAAATTCTTCCTTCATGGCGAGAAACTCAAGAAACTTATCAAGTTTCTTTAAATCCTGAACCACAAAATATCCTTCTCCGGTTGAGACCAGCCTTGCTTTTTTCAATTTATCAATAACCTCGTGAACCTCGCTAATCTCAAGTCCACTTAAGGAAGCTATTTCTTCAAGGGTAACAGGAATTTTTAATCCACCGGCTATAGGTTCTCCTCTTTCTTCTCCCCTGCTTTTTAAGATATGAACCACCTTTCTGTTTTTATCCTTTATTAGAAGGCTCTCAATCTCTTTATTCGTTTCTCTCAATCTCTGAGAAAGTTTTTTGATCATCCTCACCGCTATTTCGGGATTGCTTCTCAACATCGTATCAAAGGTTTCGGAGTTTATAATAAGGAGTTTGCATTCCTCTATAGTTTCTGCATATGCTGACCTTGGTTTGCCATCAATTATAGCCATCTCTCCAAAGAATTCTCCGGGTCCAAGAATTGCCAGGGTTTTGTCAACATCCCCTATCTTTTTGAATATTCTAACCTTTCCGCTTTTTATTATGAACATTTCATCTCCTGAATCTCCTTCCTTGAACAAGATAGTGCCACGAGCAACCTCTTTTCCGTATTTTTCAAAGAGTTTATCTTCTGACATAATTCACCTCTCTTTTTTAAAATTTTAGCATTAAAATTATCCTTTCACAAGAGAATTATAATTTTATCTCGCAGGCTGCATTTGAAATCACAACATTTCCCTTCTGCGTCTTTGCTCTAACGATATATCTTGTATCGGTTTCTTTCCAGAGTTCGGTGATTATTTTGTCTCCCGGATATACAGGGTCTCTGAACCTCACTTCAAGCATCTTGAATTTATCCGGGTCCCTTCCACAGAGTTTGTGAAGTATCGCCCTTCCCACAAATCCAAAGGTGCACAGCCCGTGAAGGATTGGTCTTTCAAAACCAGCAATTTTTGCAAAATTTGGGTCTGCATGAAGGGGATTATAATCTCCTGATAATCTGTAAATATAAGGCTGGATTGGAGTTGTCTGGTCTTCATACACAATGTCGGGCTCTCTATCAGGTGGAGAATTTCTCTCGCCGCTTGGTCCCCTGTCTCCTCCAAATCCTCCTTCTCCGCGGACAAAAATTCCAAACTCATTGGCGCATATCAGTTCGTTTTTCTCGTCAAAGGTTTCGGTTCTCAAAACAATTAATGCTCCCTTTATCTTGTCATAAATGGCCTTTATTTCAGGAACAGTTGTAAGTTTTCCCGCCACGGGAATGGGTTTATATAATTCAAGTCTCTGTTCCCCGTGAACAACCATTGCTATATTTATGTCCATAACCCCTATCAACCTCCCGAGAGAAGGAAATGGTGGAATTACCCCAAATGTTGAAAGAACCTTCAGCCCATTTTCATAAATGAATTCAAGTTCATCAGGTTGACACCCAACTCCGAGTGCATAAAGCATTACATCCCTCATTGTGTATTCGTATGTAACGGGTTCCAGTTTTTTCCCTCTCATTTCAAGATTTATAGCCATCGCCACCTCCTTATTTTTATTTTTTAAAAATTTATCCGTTTTTCCATTTGAGGTCAAGAGATTTTTTTCTTTTGGGTTATGACATTCAAAGGAGGACAAAATTGGATGAAAAGGTTTGCTTCATCTTTTTTCAGCATATAAATCTTGCAATCATTGTATAGGTTCATTTCCTTAATTGCCTTTTTACTCATGGTGGTTTATAAAAATATTTTATCACAGGGTAAGTAGAATGAGGTAAAAATTTTCAGGAGATTTCAAAACTATTTTTTAAAAATTTAATCAATCTCTTTTACAGATTCCTGAAACAATTTTATACTTTCTGTATAATTGTGCACTACTCTACCTTCAC
>JBBIVP010000158.1:0-4867 GCA_037439705.1 bacterium | reverse complement strand
GCAGCACCACGCCCTTTCCTTTATTCTTTCCATTTCAACAAAATCAAGACCAGGAATGGATGAGATTATCTCTCTTGGAATGTCGTAAATTTCAAAATATCTGCCGAGATGACAGGGATCATGATAGGTAACTCTTCTCTTTATTTCTGTTTTAAATTCTGCTCCCCTTTCATCCATCATTTTTTTCAAAAATTCAACCATGTGAAAAGCTGGTTTGTTCAATTTTTCCTGATAACTGTGTTTGAAAGTGGAATAACATCCTGCGCAGGCAGTAACTATAAATTCAGCATTAACTCTGTTTAAGTCTTCAATTATTTCTGACTTTCTTTTTTCAAACTCCTCGGTACATCCCACCCTCAACATTGTTGAACCACAGCACTTTTCGTTTTTTCCGAGGATCCCGACCTTAAATCCGTATCGGTTAAGGATTTTTACAGTGGAAAATGTGACTTCCTGAAAGGACGGGTCGTAAGAACCTGTGCAACCCACAAAATAAAGAACATCCACCTTCTCTCTTTTTGCATCTTTCAGTTCAACATCTACACTTTTTGTCCACCTGTCCCTTTGTGTCCTCGGATAATTCCAGGGATTGTCATAATTCTTTATGCTTTTTATAAATTCAAGATGTGCAGGAAGTGGTCCATATCCATTTTTTACAAGAAACTCTCTCATGGACATAAAGGCATTTGTGGGTTCAAGACTTTTCATCTCACCGCATATAATCTGGCACCATCCACAGAGCGTGCAGTCATACACAATTTTTAAAAGTTCAGGAGTTATTTCTAATTCCGGAGGGTCAAGTGTGAGGGCACGAATTATTTCAAACCTTCCTGGCGGATAAAAACCCTCATAAAAATAATAGCTTCCTGATATGCAATTGGAAGAAAACCTGTAATTTTTCACTTCCTGAGGATTTGCCATACTGCAAACTTTGCACTTCACACACTTCCAGGCATCGTTTCTGAAAGAGTGAATGGGTTTAAGAACTCCTATTTTCTTTACTTCTTCCTTCATCACACAAATGTATCTGAGATAGGATGGATGTCCGGATGCATTATGTTTTCAGGGTCAAGAAGCTTTTTGAAGGATTTTAGAAGCTCAAAGTATGTGCCTGTAAGAGGGAATTCAATCTCTCCAAAACCGTACATCTTCCTGAACATAGTAGCCCCTTTTTGAACGAATAACTCTGTAATTTTTCTCAGCATTACAGATGCCCTTTTTATATCATCGGGATTTCCCTGGTCAAACCAGAAATCAAACTCCAGAGGAGCAATCCTCGCAAATGGATAGGGACCCTGAATCGCAGGGCCTGTGAGTGCCCTTTTCCTTGGTTCTGATGGGTCTTTCATCCAGTATCTTCTTACGAGCTTTTCGTATTCTTCTATTATTTCTTTTATTCTGTCAAACCTTACATTCCCTGCAGTCCATTGAAAAGAACCCTTGAACCTCATCACCCCTCCTACCCTCGGTCCTATCTTTTTCCAGTACTCTGGAGCAATAATTTTTTCCTCACCCACGCTCGCATTTAAAAGTTCAAGATCAACAGGATACATCCCTTACTCTTCTGCGACTTTTAACAAAATTTTTTCCCTCACTTTTACCTCTTCCTCATCATTTCCTGAGATCACTACCACTACAGGGTGTTCAGGCAACAACTCAATAAGGTCAAGGGGATTACCCATTGGAGACATATTTGCTAACTGGTCTGTATGTGATTTATAAATAAATTCTGCGAGATCAAGTCTCGCTATTATCTTAACAAATGACAATGCCCTTTCAAGAGAATTCTCCCTTTCCATTGAGTCAAAAAGAAAAAGCTTCTCAAAAGGAAATTCCGCTACGAGTCTTATTGTCATTTCAGTGCATACTCCAAAGGTTCCATCTGCAGCAACAAATATTCCCATCAGATCAGGTCCTTCACACAGATTTGTAGGGAGTGAAAAATTTTTGTTCTCGTCATGAGTGCCGAGATATATTATTTCACCATCTGGAAGAACCCAGGTCAGTCCGCATATAAGGTCAGAAGAAAAACCATATCTTACAGTTATTCCCGGACCACCCCTTGCAATGTAATTGGCAAGGGTTGAGATACTGCCCATTGTAAGGGGAAGGCATGGTCTTAATTTTATACCCTCGGTAGCATAAAATTCCGTGCATGCAAGATAAAGGTCGGTATTTCTAACACCCGGTCCAATCGTTGTTGTCATGGTTTCAGGGTTTATTTCAAGTTTTTTTATCCTTTTTAAATCAAGAACAATCCCTCCCCTCCTGGGAAGTGTCAAACCTCCATGATTGAAACCTGTTGAAAATGGCACAACTGGTATTTTTCTTTTCAACGCAATTTTCAATATCTTGCTAACTTCTTCGGTTGATGAAGGAAGAGCAACAATGTGGGGAATGGTCCCTGAAGTAATGGTGAAATCCCTTGAATAACTTATAAGGACTGACATATCGTCGGTAGCAAACCTATCTCCAATCACTTCTCTTATTTCTTTCAATGCGGATTTTATATTTTCTTTTTCAAGATTCCACATCTCTTACTCCGGGGTATATTGTTGGATTGAAAGTATTTTTCGGATCAAGAATGTTTTTTATTTTTTTCAAAAGTTTCTTGTATCCATTATTGATATTGGAAAGGGGAAGATATTTTTCCACCATTGAATATTCTCTCTTCAATTTCAAAACAAGTTTTCTTGTCCAGTCATTGCTATTCCATGCACAGAATCCAGCACATCCACCTCTTGAATAGGAAGAAAAGACAATGTGTTCACAAATTTCCTTACTCTCTTTATAAAAATCTGAAATTTTTGAAAGTGGGAGATAACCGTATGAAACAAACCCATCTGCCATCCAGTTTTTATCCAGTTCTTCTAACATCTTTTTTTCGTAATCTTCCACCCTTTTAAACTCCTTCATCAGAGACAGAACCTTATTACTCTGATACTTCACAAGCTCTGAATGTCCCTCAAACCCGAATATCACATAAAATCCATCTTCCATTTCTATTCCTGTAAGAAATTTTAATGTTTTTCCTTCGCAAGCAATTGCTTCCTGAACGAGTTCCTTTCTACAAATCTCTCTGAAAATTTTTCTAATATCCTCAATTTTTACCTTAAATAAAAGGCAATTCCTCTCACCTTCTGGAAAAAGAAACACGCAGGACAAATATACAATTCCGAAATAATCATCTGAACCAAAGAAACATCTTGATATGTTTGCGCCCGGGTCATCCCTGTTATCTCCCATGTTTTCGGAAAGGGCATGTTCTCCTGTTTTCAAAATTCTTCCTCCTGATATAACAAGATGAATCGTAGCAAACGGAAGCTCGGGATACCTGTTAGATGCTTTGAGCAATGTTCTTCCTGCATAATTCTCCACCACGCTTTCCGTAGAGGAAACAAGGGGAACCAGAATTTTCATTCCCCTGTACTTTTTTAACTCATTCTTAATCTCCTCAAATGTTGAACCCCTTTTTATCCAGGCAACAAGTGCATCTGGTTCAATCCTCTCAATTCCTTTGAATTTTGAAAATTTAAGAATTATTCCATCACTCACCTCCACATCTTTTGGAAAAATATTTGAGTAAGTGGTAAAAATTTTTATTTCGTGTTCTTCACAATATCTCACGACTTCTGAAATTTCCTCTTTTCTTTCATGATAAACCAGAACCTTCTCTCCTTCATACTTAACCCCATCTTCTCCCACAATTTTTTCAATCCCATTTAACTTCCCATCCATAAATACCTCTTATAGAGGGTATCAATTAGAGGGATAACATAAGGAAAAATAAATGTCAAGGGAATTTTTTTGAGGAACGCCGAGGAGTTGAAATTATTAAAAATTTTTTTATAATTAAATTTATGAATCTTGATGAAAAAAAGAAGATTTTAAAGGAAAAGGGTTATTCACTAACCTTTCAGAGAATTGCCATTCTGGAATATCTTGAAAATTGCAAAACTCATCCGTCTGTTGAAATGATATATGAGGAATTGAGAAAAAAATATCCTGTATTTTCAAAGGCTACTATATACAATAATCTTCAGGTGCTTAAAAATCTCGGATTGATATGGGAACTGGAAATAGAAAGCGGAAAAGTTCGGTTTGATGGAAACCCGGAATTCCATCCTCATTTCTTGTGCAAGGAATGCGGCAAAATTTTTGACCTTTATGTAGGAGAGGAGTCAAAAAAATTTCCTCAGGAGATAGAAGGGTATAGAGTTGAAGAAATAAGAATAAATTACTACGGAATATGCTCTCAATGTAGAAAAAAAAGAAAATAAAAAGTATAATAGAAATCATGAAGATTGAACTGGTAAAAATTGATGAGTATAAATGGAAGATTCCCAAAACAGGGAATATGAGGGTTCACGGGATAATCTATGGAAATGAAAGAATAATAAAACTTCTTGAAAATGACGAAAGTCCAAAACAGGTTGCCAATGTAGCCTGTCTGCCCGGAATAGTAAAATACTCTCTCGCCATGCCGGATATCCATTATGGATACGGGTTTCCAATCGGTGGAGTTGCTGCATTTGACCTTGAGGAAGGCGTTGTTTCTCCAGGAGGGGTTGGTTATGACATAAACTGTGGTGTTCGTCTGATGAGGACTTCTCTTTTTCTGAATGATGCGGAGAAAAAGATTGATACCATTATTGATTTCTTGTTCAAAGAGGTCCCTACAGGTGTTGGTTCAGAAGGGTCAATCCATCTATCTTCATCCGAGCTAAAAGCTGTTATGAGAGAGGGAGCGAAATGGGCTGTGAAGAATGGATATGGGCATGAAGAAAATCTCTCCAGAATAGAAGATAATGGGTGTATAGAAGGAGCTGATCCATCTGCAGTGAGTGAAAGGGCAATGGAAAGAGGA
>JBBIVP010000157.1:0-4868 GCA_037439705.1 bacterium | reverse complement strand
GTACCACCCTTGCCTTCATAAGTGCCTGTTTTTCCCATGTCCTTGAAGAAGATTTGTGATATTCTTCAAATGCTGAAATGGAGGAAACAAGCGGTCCCCCTTCTCCGGAAGGTCTCAATCTTGTATCCACCTTATAAAGCCACCCTTCACCAGTAGGAGTTGTAAGGCCGGAGATAAATTTCTGAACCATTTTCACAACCTTTTCGTGCTCCACACTATCTCCTTCATACAGAAATATCATGTCAACATCTGAAAAATAGTTCAGTTCCATTCCACCATACTTTCCCATTCCAACAAGAATTACTGGAATTTCTTCAACCTCTCTGATGGAACCGACAAAATTATTTTTCTTTTCAGAAATTGCCTTGGCAATGCCCATAGAACCTGTAATCAAAACATCCGCCAGAACCGAAAGTTTAAAAAATACATCCTGAAGGGGGATTCCTTTTAATAAATCATCTCTCAAAATTTCAAATGTAAACTCGTTTTTGAAACGCACCATGGTCTCAAGGCATTCTTCTAAGTCTTCTGCTTTTTCCAGCCTGGAGAACAGGTTTTCTTTTAAATATGTCGCTTTAAACTCCTCCTCAGGAAATGCCGGTTGAACAAGACTTTCAATAAGCCATGGATTTTTCTTCAAAAATGAACTTATAAAAGGACTTCTTGGCAGCATTTCAAGAATCATCTGAACTGCCTTCGGGCTTTCGGACAGGAAGTACAAATAAGCGGAAATTTTCAAGCCCGAGAGCAAATCAATGAAGGCGTTAAGAGTTCTTGAAAATCCAGCTTTCCCCTTTGCTTCTTTTGTCGCATATTCAATTATTTTTTTCATTCTTTGATACATATTTGGAGGATTTTTCTCTTTTGCTTCCTTTAAAAATCCTTCAAGTTTTTCAATATCCTCAGAGGAAAGGTCTGAAAATTCTATTCTTTCTGTACCTGAAAACTTCTTAAAAAGAGAATCAAACAAATCTGATACAGTTGAACGAATTTGATGAATCTTTTCAAGGAACTCCTCGCTTTCCATCTTCATCTTTTTTGATAACAATGATATCTCTTTATCATCAAAAGAAATAGTATGGGTTCTTATCTCCTCTTCCCATTGAAGTATGTTCTCAAGCCTTCTCAAAAAAAGATATGAAGAGTTCAATTCTTGGGCTGTTTTTCCTTCTATAATTCCTTCTTTTACCATATCATTCAAAACAGATATGTCCTTTTTTCGGAGGGATTTAAACCTTCCGCCGTATGCAATCTGGAGGGTCTGAACAAAAAACTCAATCTCCCTTATTCCACCCCTACCAGTTTTTATGTTCCACTCTTTTCCTTTTACCATCCCTTCCTTTTCTAGTTCTTCTTTCAGAAAAGCCATTTCATCTATAGTTGTCCAGTCAAGAAACTTTCTGAATACAAAATATTCTATTGCCTTCTCAAACGATTCATTTCCGCCCGCAAGAGGTCTCATCCTCAAAAGCGCATATCTCTCCCATGTCTGTCCTCTGGTGAGGTAATAATCCACTGCAGAGGATATGGAAGGGAGAAGTGGTCCATATTTACCGTATGGTCTTATGTCTGTATCAATTCTCATCAAAAATCCGTATTCCCTCGTTGATGTGAGAAGGTTGATAAGCTGTCTTACCTTCCTTTCCGCTTCTTCCTGAGGGTATGAATCCTCTTTTATGAAGAGGAGGTCAACATCGGAAGAAAGGTTTATTTCCCTTGAACCCAGTTTTCCAAGTGCATAAATGTAAATTGGAACCGTGTTCTCACAGACCATTTCATGCAAAATCAATATAATGGCTTCATAAAGTGAAGAGAGTTCCCTTAAAACCCTCAAATAATTTTCATATCCACTTATCTCTCCTTCCATAATCGCTATCCTCAAAAGCTCCCGGTACTTATACTTTAACATTGTTAAAATTGGAGCATCGCTTATCTTCTCTTTCATCCTCCTTATATGAGTCTCCACATCTATTTCCCCTGGTTTTATCTCATTGACAAACAGAACCTCTCTCGGATTCTGAACCAGAAATCTCGTGAGAAATCCTGAGAATCCTGTTATCCATGCAAAGTTTTTCAGCCCGCCGGGGGTCAGCTTTCCAAGGTTCTCCCATCCACTCCTTTCAACTGCAGAAAATGTCCTTTCAGGATGCGGAGAGAATTCGTATATTATTTCTTTCAAATTTTTATCCATTTTTTATATTTTAACAGAAATTGAACTTTTAGCACAAATTGAAGAGACCTCATCCTCCAATTATTTTTCTTATGTTTGATTTAAATGGTTTAGAAATTATGCCCTTTTCAGTAATAAATGCTGCAACATATTTAGAAGGCGTCATATCAAATGCAAAATTCTTCGCTCTAACCCCGTAAGGAGCAATCCTTTTCCCGTTTATAAAAAGAACCTCATCTTAATTTCTTTCTTCAATTGGAATTCCTGAGCCGTCCTTCAACCTGAGGTCAAAGGTTGAAGAAGGTGCTGCGACATAGAAGGGAATACGATTTTCTTTTGCAAGCGCTGCAAGAGCGTATGTTCCTATTTTATTGGCAAAATCCCCGTTAAGCGCAATTCTGTCCGCTCCCACTATAACTGCATTTATTAATCCATTTTTCATCAAAAATCCCGCTGACGAATCCGTAATTATCTTTACCTCTATTCCTTCCCTTTTAAGTTCCCAGGCTGTAAGTCTTGCACCCTGAAGAAGTGGTCTTGTCTCACATGCAAATACCTTTATATTCTTTCCCTTCTCAACGCATCTTCTTATAACCCCCAGGGCGGTGCCATATCCTCCGGTGGCGAGAGCACCTGCGTTGCAATGGGTCAAAATTGTCCATCCGTCCTTTATAAGTTTTTCTCCATATTCTCCAATTTTTCTGTTTGCCCTCATATCTTCCTCGTGGATTTTTTTCGCCTCCTCCTCAAGCCTTTTTTTAATTTCCTCTAAAGAATTTGAATCCTCAACTAAATTCATCATCCTTTCCACTGCCCACGATAGATTCACAGCGGTTGGACGGGCTTTTTTAATTTTTTCTGCAACAGCATGTAGTCCTTTTATGAATTCCCCTTTCTTTCCCCTGAATTTCTTTACATAGAGCAAAATCCCGTAAGCACCTGCTATTCCAATTGCCGGTGCTCCCCGGACAGTCATATTTTTTATTGATTCAATAAGTTCATCAAGGGTTCTTATCCGTAAAAACCTTTCTTCCTCAGGAAGCCTCCTCTGGTCAAGGAGATAGAGGGAATTGTCCTTCCATATAACAGGTGAAATTTCTTTTCTATATGGACTCATCAAGTTTTTCTTTCAAAATTTTCTGCAACACTGCCGGAGAAGCATTTCCACCACTCTTTTTCATTACCCTTCCCATGAAAAAACCAAAAAGTTTCTTTTCACCCTTTTTATACCTTGTCACCTCTTTTGCATTCTCAACGAGAACCTCATCAACTATTCTTGAAAGTTCCTCTTCCGAACTCAACTGTCGGTATCCCCTCTCAGCAACAATCTCAGCTGCTCTTTTTCCGCTTTCAAACATCTCATCAAGAATCTCTTTCGCCTTCAAACGGGACACAATCCCTTCGTTAACGAGCCTTATGAGTTCTACCAGATTCTCAGGAGGAACTTTAGCCTTATCAATGGGAATTGACCTTTCATTTATGTTTTTCAGAAATTCAACCATGATCCAGTTTGAAATCTCTTTTGGTGCATTAAAAATTTCAACACATTTCATAAAATAATTCGCAAGCAATGGGTCAGAAGACAGAACCTCTACATCATAATCGGGAAGACCGTACTCCTCTTTGAACTTTCTTCTTACATCTTCTGGAAGCAATGGCATTTTCCTCTTTATCTCCTCTATCCATTCCTCAGAAATAAACACAGGAATTAAATCGGGATCAGGAAAATATCTGTAATCATGAGCCTCCTCCTTGGTCCTCATAGGAAGTGTCATACCCTTCCCGGAATCCCACAGTCTCGTTTCCTGAATCACTTCTCCATTTGACTCAAGAATGTTTATCTGCCTCTTTATCTCAAATTCAAGAGCCTTCTCTATAAATTTAAAGGAATTCATGTTTTTTATCTCTGTTTTTGTCCCAAGTTTAGTGGAACCAACCGGTCTAACAGAAACATTTGCATCACATCTCAAACTTCCCTCTTCAAGATTTCCATCGCATATACCGAGATAAAGAAGAACGAGTCTCAATTCTCTCACAAATTTTTCTGCTTCAGCTGGAGTCCTTATATTTGGCTCAGTTACTATTTCAAGAAGTGGAACTCCCGCTCTGTTAAAATCAACATAACTCCATCCTTTTCCTTCCTCATCGTGTATGAGTTTTCCCGTATCCTCCTCCATATGAACTCTTTTTATCCTTATTTTTCTCTCCCCATTTTCCGTTTTTATAATGAGGTAGCCATTGACTGCCAGTGGTTCTTCATACTGTGATATCTGATAACCCTTTGGAAGGTCGGGATAAAAGTAATTCTTTCTGGCAAATATGTTTTTTCTGTTTATCTGACAGTTAAAAGCGAGTGCAGCCATTATTCCATATTCAACTGCTTTTTTGTTGATCACAGGCAAACTTCCAGGAAGAGCAAGACACACGGGACAGGTGTTGGAATTTGGAGGTGCTCCAAAATCCGTTGAACAGGAACAGAACATCTTACTCCTTGTTTTCAATTGAGCATGAACCTCAAGCCCGATTACGCCCTCATATTCCATGGGAAGTGATTATACAAAAAAATCAGCCTTAATCAATTTTTCGCTGAAAAAAAATTCCATTGGGCACCCCCAATTTCTCCACCTTCGTCATCGGTTAATGGATAGTATCCATTTGTATGAGAATTTATATTTTGTTTAAGAGGGAAGAAGATTTT
>JBBIVP010000156.1:0-4944 GCA_037439705.1 bacterium | reverse complement strand
GCATATACAATCGGACTTATTCCTGTTGCCTTTTCAAGGATTTTGAACCAGTTTCTTTATGCCAAAAGGGACTTTAAAACCCCGGCGATTTTCGCCTTTTATACTTTTATAATAAATGCAGGCTTATGCTTCGTCCTTTCACCTCTTCTCGAGCACAATGGACTCGCTCTTGCTACATCTCTTTCATCCCTTGCAAATTTTTTCTTTCTTTGGGGCGCTCTTAAAAAAAGGGATGTGGGTTCTATTTTTAATGCCCAGGAGATTCTGAAACAGATCTGTGGCGGTATCATAATGGCTGTTTTCCTTTATTTTTCAAGGACGATTTTTGGAGAAGTGTATGGAAAATTTAAGACAGGAATTTTTCTCGCTTTTGAGATTATTGCAGGCGGGGGCGTATATCTGAGTGCCACAGGAATTATGGGGTCTGAAAGTGCAAAGAGGCTTTTTCGAATTTTCATGAAAGGGTGATAACCATCTCTATACAAAGTAAGAGGCGGGTTTTTAAACCATGTTTTTGCCCCTCTTTCCCAGATTATTTTGTATCAATTCCTTGATGAGATTTTTTATGTGTGAAAATATAGAATTTTGAAGAATTATGAAATACTACTGGGTTGAAAAAACGGAGTATGGCTTCGTCTCAGCAATGGAAGAGGATGATACTTTGATAAGAGTTTTCCTTCCGCGGAAAAAGGAGATTATGATTTTTGAACCGGATTATGAGAAAAGAAGGACTCCGCTTTTAAAAGAGTTTCTCCGAGTGGTAAGGCTATATTTTGATTCAGGAAAATTCTGCTATTTCTCCATTTATCCTATTAGACTTCCTTTTTCTCCTTTCAGAAGAATGGTTTACACTTTTTTGAAGGAGAATGTGGGATGGGGAACTGTGTTAACATATAAGGAGGTAGCGGAAGGAATTGGTTCACCTTTCTCTTTCAGAGCAGTGGGAAATGCGCTTTCCTTAAACGAAACCCCATTGGTTATTCCCTGCCACAGGGTGATTTCAAAAAATGGTCCCGGTGGTTTTACAGGAGGTATAAACCTTAAGAGAATAATGCTTCGGATAGAGGGGGTGAAAATTTGAAACTCTTTTATTCTGGAAGAAGGTGGTGGCTGATTTTTTTACTCGCTATTTTATCAGGTATACTTTACGGTCTGAGTTTTCCGAAATTTGAACTCTGGTTCCTTATGCCTTTTTCTGTAGCAATTCTTATTTACCTTTCTATTGAATGCGGTCCTGTAGTTCCTTTCATCTCCGGACTCTCCGCCAGTCTTCTCCTTTTATACTGGCTTGTGCCAACCATGACCGTTTATGGTAACCTGTCTTATCCGTTCAGTATTCTCCTGTATTTTATTCTCTGTTTTTATCTCTCCATTTACTGGGGATTGTTTGGAATTATTTCAAAAATTTTCCATTTCAGATATCCGAATTTGAAATTTTTTCTTATTCCCGTTTCCTGGGTCTTTCTCGAATTTCTTAAAGCCCGCGTTTTCACCGGTTTTCCATGGGCTCTTATCGGATATTCCCTTTATAAAGTTTTACCACTCATTCAGATAAGTGATATCACAGGGGTTTACGGTGTATCCTTCCTTGTTATTCTCGCAGGGGAATTTCTTCATGAAATCCATTTTGCAATTATGAAAAAACCAATCTCTTCTGGAATAATTTTCTCTTTCTTATTTACTTTTATTTTTACCGCTCTATCCTATCTTTATGGCACTCAAAGAATTTCAGAGATAAAAGAAGTTATAAATAATAGTGAGAAAAAGAGAATTTCGCTTATTCAGGGAAACTTTGAACAGGACATAAAGTGGTCACCAGAATATACAGAGCTCACAATGAGTGTTTATCTTTCTTTATACAGAGAATCTGTGGAAAATGGAGCAGAAATGATTGTATGGCCGGAAACCGCGGTTCCATTTTTCTATCAGCATGACAGAAGGTATAAAGACTTGATGAGAAATCTTGTTATCAATTCTTCAACCGCACTCATTTTTGGAAGCCCTGCTTATACAAGACATAAAAAGGGAATTTCCTATCATAACAGAATTTATCTCATAAACCGGGATGGTAAGGAGTTTTACTATGATAAACTTCACCTTGTTCCATTTGGCGAATACATTCCTTTGAAGAAAATTTTTAAATTTGCAAAAAGGTTTGTTTCTGCAATGGGAGATATGGACCCTGGGAGGGAAATAAAACTCCTTCCATACGATGGACACCTTATAGGAGGATATATATGCTACGAAGCAATTTTCCCTGAACTCGTTCGCCTTTTCAAAAAGATGGGAGCAGAAATTTTTGTAAACATAACCAATGATGCATGGTTCGGAAAGACATCTGCTCCCTATCAGCACATTTCAATGGCAGCTTTCAGGTCTGTTGAGAACAGGGTGTGGACTGCGAGATGTGCTAATACAGGTGTTAGTGCTCTTATAACCCCTTATGGAGAGATAAAGAATCCAACCCCAATTTTCAAAAGAACCGCAATTTCAGGAGAGGTGAATTTCTTAAATATTCCGACATTTTATTCGAGAAACGGAGATGTCTTTGCCTGGCTATGTGTTTTCCTTACCCTGTTTTTCCTCACCCTGAACCTGATTCAGAGGAGGACAACATGAGATGGATAAGTCTTTCAACCCACCTTTTTCCATTTCATCCACTTGACACAGGAAATCTGGAAATAGTTAAGAGGTTCGGATTTGATTTGATAGAAATATGGGGGATGAAGCCGCATTTTAATTATGAAGATGAGAAATTTATTGAAGAATTAAGAAGGAATTTGACCAGGATTGGACTCACAGTAAGTTCCCTCCACCTACCATTTTATGAATTTGTATCTCCATTTCCTGAAAAAAGGGGAAGATTCTCAATATCAGATTCAAACGAAGAGAGGAGAAAGTTTGCTGTAAAAGAAACATTTAAGGCAATGGTTAAGGGGAAAGAGGTTGGATCGGAAATAATGGTTCTTCATACGGGAATGGAACTTCCAGGTTCATCCGGGGATAGTCTGAGAAAAAGCCTTTCAGAACTGATAAAAAAAGCAGAAGAGCTCAGGGTCAGAATTGCGCTTGAAAATGGTTTCAGGGAGAGGACGAGGCTTTCAGATGCTTTAAAAATTTTAGAAGAATTCGGAACAGAATCCTTCGGTCTGTGCGTTGACATAGGTCATCTGAACATTTCGGGAGAATGGCAGATTTTTAAAGAGATAGATTCTCAGGGCATTTTTGAGTTTCATCTTGCGGATAACAACGGTAGGGAGGATACTCATCTTCTTCCTTATAGAGGTTCATGTCCCATGGAGTTAGTATATGAAAAAATATGGGAGGGAAACCCTGTTCTTGTTCTTGAAGTTGGTCCTGTGAAGGAATGGGAAGATATAAGAAAAGACCTCCTATTTTCCGCAAAGTGTGCAGGAGGGCTTTTAAGTGCCATAAATATGGGAAAAAAGAATTTCAAGGATTTAAAGAGAGATGTTAAAAACTCCGTTTCTGCGACAGGCGATGAGCTCCTGAATTTCATCCCTATGAAGGGAGATGCTTCAATAAGGACATACACAAGGGCAATCACAGAAAGAGGTAAAAAATATGTGGTAATGAGGATTCCACGTGAAAGCGGAATGGAAGAAAAGATAGAAACCCAGAATCCTCAGAGAATGCTTACATCTTTTCTTGATATTTACTCCTTGCTGAGAAACAATGAAATACCGGTTCCTGAAATTTTGATAGAGGACAAAGAAAGAAATCTGTTTTTTCTTGAAGATGAAGGAGACCTGATTCTTGAAGACCTTTACCTTCTTAAAGAAAGTGAAATGGAAAAATTTTACCGGAATTCGCTGGAACTCCTTGTAAAACTTCAAATTCTTAAGGGAGATTCTATAACCTTTAAGAGGAGTTTCTCGGAAGAAACTTTAAGATGGGAGATGGAGCATTTTCTTCAGTACGGTTTGAAAGAAATGGAAGTTCCTGAAGAAGTCAGAGAGGAGCTCTTCTCAATCTGTAAGAAAATATCTTCTCTTAAATACCTCTTCTGCCACAGGGACTACCATTCAAAGAACATCATTGTCAGGGATGAGAAAATTTACCTGGTTGATTTTCAGGATGCCCTTATGGGTCCTCCACATTATGACCTGGCTTCACTTGTTTTTGATTCCTATACAGAATTTGATGAAGAATTTGAGAACTTTCTCATTGATTTTTACTTTGAATTATCAAAGAATATAATAAACGAGGAAAAAGAAATTTTTAAAAAAAATCTTCTTCTCAATGCAGTTCACAGGAATCTGAAGGCGTTTGGAAGGTTTGTTTTTATAAACGAGGAAAAAAAGAATCCCTATTTTTTGAGGTTTCTTTTTCCCACTATAAAAAAGGCAATAAGAAATGCAAAAAAACTTGGATTAAAGGAAACCGTGAAAATTCTGGAAAAAAGAAGGGAAACCCTCTATGGATGAACTTGTTGGAATGATTCTTTCAGCCGGTAAGGGAGAAAGGCTGAACCCCCTTACTGACCTCATTCCCAAACCGCTCATACTGGTAGAAGGCAAACCCTTAATTTTGAGATGTATTGAGATGATGAGGGAATCGGGCATTAAAAAAATAGTAATAAATCTTCATCATCTGGGAAAAGAGATAAAGGACTATCTGGAATACGGAAAAAGGTTCGGAGTTTCCATATTTTACAGCGAGGAGGAGGAACTCATGGGAACTCTCGGGGGCATAAGGAAAGCCCTTCCCCTTTTAAACGGAAAAACAATTTGTGTTATGAACAGCGACATTATAATAGACCTCAACCTTCAAAAGGTTTATTCGGTTCACAGGAATAAGGGAAATCAAGTAACAATTGTGGTGTGCAAAGGAGTTTCAAGGGATGTTTCTCTGAAAGAAGGTGAGGTGGATGAGTTTTTTCCGGAGGAAGGAAAAGAGGCATACACCTTCTGCGGAATATCT
>JBBIVP010000155.1:0-4980 GCA_037439705.1 bacterium | reverse complement strand
TACCTAAACATTGCAAAATTCAAAATGCAAAGGGAAAAATGCAAAATTTTGTATCTTATATTTTGCGGCGATGAATAGTTATCTCCATTTTTCATCTGGAGCGAAGCGACCACATCCCCCTTGGCTTTTCTGATTAGGAACCGGGAATTAGACAAGAGCTGATTCCAGACTACCCCAAAACTTCCACAAGTTTTTTCGTCAGTTCTTTTATGAGTTTTAAAAGTCTATTAAAATCGCATCCTTTGCACTCATCCGAAACCGCATTTTCAACTGCTGCTGAGGAGAGGTCATACAGGTTCAAAATTACATAATAAACCCCTTCCACGAGACTCACTTCACCTGTTATGAGTTTATCTACCTGTAACATCCTTCCATACTCTACACTGCATTGAGCCTCACTGCACTGAGATGGGTCAATTTCTTTTTCTCTAAGGATCACAAAGACATTTTCTTTTGTCATCACCCTGTAAGGGGTATTCACAGCACATACTTCAAGCATTGTGTTCCACAAAAGTTCAACATTTGATGAGGATAGCCCCTTTGCCTTTAAAGGTAAAACAGCAATATCTCCTTCCCTTTCCGACATTTTCTTCGCCATTGTATGCAATTTTTTCCCCTCTTGTTCAGATAAAATTGCATATATCTCAGAGGGTGAAAGTCTGAACATAGCGCCATCCACCGCATCTATTATCATTCCAATCACCCCACCTATTAGGAAATTACCAAAAAACCATCCGCTCAATCCCCTTGAGACAAAAACGCCTCGGGATTTATAATCCTCTTTCTCAATCAAAATAGTTGTTGATTCACCTCGTGGAAGTTTTATTTTAGCGGGGGTGGTAGCTACTGGAACTCCATTTATTGAAATTTTAGCCCCCTGTGGGGATGAATTGACAAATATATTCTGTTTGGTTCCGTGAATGATAGTAGCACATCCTGTAAAAATCAAAAAAGAGGAAAAAGCAAAAATTTTTCTCATTCTTCACCTCCAAAAAGTGCCTTTAATTTTGAAGGGAGGTCCTCCGCGAGTTTTCTCCCTATAAAATTCATCACATTTTTCGTAGCCAGCTCAAAGGATTGTCCTCCTCCCTTTTCATTTACCTGTATGGAAAAAACACTTGCACCTGTTGATGTATCAATCATATCAAACCTTCCATTTGCTATTGCGAAATTTATATAACCTATCTTAGACCCTTCAGAAATTCTTATATCCTCTATAAATGCATATTGAAGACCTCTTTCCTTTGCTCTGTTTATCAAAGAAGATACATCTTCGCCCTTTGAGAATTGCATTTCAAAACAGTTGAAGTTTTCATTTCTAAATATGTTTACTGCATATGCTCTCACTGATGGGTCTGAAACGAAAATCCCAACGCTTTTTAAATTAGCCTCCAGTTTTTTTATTTCCTCATCCAGTTGAAGTGCAAGGCTGGTAGCTTCCGGAGTATCGTAAAGAGAAACCCTGCTTTTAGCAGTATAAAGCCTTTTGAGTGCTGATTTTTTGTCATTCATATTTTTTACTTCCGAAAGGGTTTCTCTTCCAAAGGCAAGCGTAAAATTAATTTTTTTTAACTCCTCATCAAGGGCTTTCTTTGTGGCGGATTTGCTGATTTCAACCAGAACCCAGACATTGTATCCGTATGTAATTTTTCCTTTTGCCCATTTCTGATATTTTTCCCAGTAGATTTCTCTGGCCTTCGCTCCTGTCACCTTTCCCTTGCTCTTTCCTGCTATTTCATCGTATATTTCCTTTTCATAATTCTTCCTTATACCATGATAGGTGCCTGCAAATTCAACACCAAAAAGCCTCTCCACGAACTTCCTTCCTGCATCCATTCTCGCATCCGTTTCCCCGCCCTCAAGGGTAGGAGAGGATGTCTTTACTCCAACTGAAAAATAGAAATCCTCTGTATCTTTTGGAGGAACAGAAATCCATGAAGGTCTTTCAGGATGCGATCTGTCTATTATTTTTTCCTCACCCTCAGGGGATAAAACTGGCTTGGAGGCACATCCAAAAATGAAAATAAACAATAAAACCCTTTTTACCATACCGTTGAAACCCTCAGAAATGTTTTCTTTCCTTTTTGAACCTTTACATCTTTAAATGTTTTTCTTCCAATCGGATTTCCATATTGATCCTTTAAAATCAGATGAAGTGTATATGTTCCCTCAGGAAGTATAACCCTTCCAATCCTGAACTCTGCTGGAAGTATCTGCCAGGACCTTTTATCCGCTTCTTCAGTAGCACTGGCGGCAGCTGCAAAAGCCTTCTTTGAAAGAAAACCAACAATTTTTCCAGCGGTTTCCCCTCCAAAGTGCTCTGCCAATTTTCCAGCACCCGCACCTCCTGCGTAAGCGAGGGTGTATTTTATAATTGCCCTTGCCACGGTTCTTGCGAAAATTCTTCCTTTTTTGTCTTCCAGGTCTTTAATTGCAATCTCCTCCACATTTTCAACAAGACGGGTTTCAGCTGATTCACTTCTTCCTTCAATCTCTATGGAAGAACCCTTTATCCTGAATGGTCTCCTTTCAAACTTGGGAAAAGCAATTGATATGTTTGTATCAGCAGCAATTGAACCTGCTATATTTAATGCTTTGTTAACATCTGCCTGTTCATCACTTGAAACCTCTGAAGCTCTCACATAAACGAGACCATTTCCGTAGGCCATCTGAATTGTGTATTCAGTTTTTCTCGGAGCAAGACCGTTCATGTGAATCAGAACAACCTCTCCGTATCCCTCAGGAATTTCTCTTTCCTTTAATTTTTTAAAATCCTTTTTCAGTTCTTCTATCTCTTCATAAAATCCAAGAATTTTTGCGACCCTCACTACATCCCCGCCCAGTTCTGGTGGAGGTGGTGTATTATAATGCGTCATATAGTATTGATACGAATAAAGTGCATTTCTGTATGAGATAAATGCATCGTTTAATTCTCCACTGTTCTCATAAATTATGCCCATCAAACATCTGACAAAGGCGTCTTCTGAATATGTAAGTTTTCCGCCGTAGGTATTTTTGTAAACACCAAGTTTGTGGTCAACCTTTCTTGCTTCAACGAGCGCCTCATCCATCTGATTTAAAAATAGATAATTCAATGCCCTTATCACATTTATCAAAACCCTTTCAAAAACCTCCCCGTCATACGGTCTTGCATAATCGCTTGTCAGAAGGGATGCTGCTTCCTTGCTTATGCTTTTTGTAAATAGTTCATCAACTGTTTTCTCAGCTTCTTCAAAATACTCGTTGCTCTTCTTATATTCTCCTGCAAGATGATAGAGCATTCCAAGGTCAAGGTAATAAAGAAGCCTTTCGTTCTTGCTGTATGCTTTTTCTTTATTTTCTTCCACCCTCTGGGCAGAGGTTAGATAATCTTCAGATGCCATAAGGCTTGTTATTTCTTCATAATGGGTAAATCTGTGCCTGCAGGCGGAAAGGAGTAATAAGAGGATAAAAATCCCTCTTTTAATAATTATACTTTTTTTCATAAACAATCCCTAATTTATAATCACCAGGAAGTTGAAGGTCTCTGAACAACCTTTTTGATTTTCTTCTGTCCTATCCAGACCTTTTCGTTCGTCTCAAGGTTTATAAGTTCAAGTTCTACCTGATAGTACTTGAGCCTTTTTCCTCCTGCCTCATCGAGAATTGTATTTATCTGTCCCTGAAGAATAAAGTCTGCTCCATATTCCTTACCGAGGGCTTTCATTGTCTCGGGTGAGGAATAAATCTGCTGTTCCATCCTTTCCTGTCTTATTTCTTCTCTCTGTTCCTTTGACGCTACGAAAGTAACCCTTCCTGAGTTTGTCAATTCCCTTTCCAGGTCTTTAACAAAGGTTTGTGTGTTTATGTGCTCATGGCTTCTGTTTCGCACCGTTCCAACTATGATGCGTGGTTTCTTTTTGTTCTGTGAAAGGAAATCATCAAGCCAGGGTCTTGAGAGGCAGTCTGCAATCATTTCCTGGGAGACGAGTCTTGAATCTGTATCGTTCCAGTTTCCTGAAAGGTCAATGGTTTCTTCTTCACTTACCCTTGTTACCTTTGTTCCAGCAGCACAACCGATTGCCACGAGGACTATTAAAATCAATCCTCTCTTCATACCAACCTCCTTTTTTGATATATTTTATTTCACAACCAACATACAATTCAAGCAAATTTTTATTTGAAGTAGTGCCGAAGGGGGGACTTGAACCCCCACGGGTTTTCACCCGCCACCCCCTCAAGATGGTGTGTCTCCCAATTCCACCACTTCGGCATTAAAAACCTTAATACCACACATAAATTTAAAAATCAAGTTTTTAGGGGGTAATAATGAATATCCTTATGCTATTCCATACAAAAGTGCTCCTTTAAGGGGAGTGAAAAAACACTTGACATTTAAAAAATTTGTGGGATAAAATGGGAGAAAATGGGAGAAAAGAGTAAAAGGTTTTATTTCACAGATAATTATTTCCATACTCTTGACGACAGGGGAAGGGTTAGCATTCCAGCGGATTTTAGAGAAATTCTTGAAAAAAAAGCAAAGGGAAAGGTTGTTCTCATGATGGATGGTGATAAATGCATTGTTGTGTTTCCATACGATGAATGGGAGAAGGAAACGGGTGAAAGAATAAAACCGCACCTTCCTTCAGACCCAAGGGTGGACCAGAGCGAGATTGATTTCAGGAGATGGGCTATGTCAAGTTCAAAAATCACAGAGATTGATTCTCATGGCAGAATTTTACTCCCTCTATTTTTGAGGCAAAGGGTCGGAATAAATAAAGAAGTGGCGATTATAGGAGGAGGGTTTGCCTTTGAAATATGGGACAAAGAAAAATGGGAGAAAGAGCTAAACGAAATAGAAAAGAGGAGAAAAAATGAAAAGCCTTAAAATGCTTGATAACGATAAACAGGTTTCATCAATTTCTCACCGTCCTGTGCTTCTGAAGGAGGCTGTTGACTTTCTCAATCCAAAGAAGGGGGGGATTTACCTTGATGGCACAG